>JBNMHL010000006.1:0-41256 GCA_050872745.1 Clostridiales bacterium
AAACATCTATCACCTACCACTTGTTGTAACTTTAAACAAGTATTCAACAGACACTAAAAATGAAATAGAAATTGTTCAAAAACTAATTGGAGACAGCACCAAAGTTATCTTAAATGATGTTTGGGCAAAAGGTGGGAATGGCGCAAAAGAACTATGCAATGAAGTAATCGCAAAATGCAATGAAGATAATTCAACTTTTGAATATGCTTATAATTTAGAGGATAGCGTTGAAAAGAAAATACTAGATATTGTTCAAAAAGTATATGGTGGAAAAACTATAACATTTAGCGATCAAGCTTTGAAAGCTTTAAAAAATATTGAAAGATTGAAACTAACAAAGCTTCCAATAATAATGGCAAAAACTCAATTTAGTTTAACCGCTGACAAAACTATGATAAATGCCCCTAAAGACTTCAACATTGAGATAAAAGACATTGAAATAAGAACTGGCGCAGGATTCTTAGTTGCCATTTGCGGAAACATGCTTCTAATGCCTGCCTTATCTAAAAACCCTTCAGCACTAAATATGAAAATTTCTTCAAATGGGAAAATAGAAGGGTTATTTTAAGTTTAATAAAAACCTAGGAGAAAATATGGCAATCGAAAAAGTTAAAGAATATTTTAATCAATTTGGATTAACCAATAGAATAAAAGAGTTCAGCGTTTCAAGCGCAACAGTGGATCTGGCAGCAGCGGCATTAAATTGCGATCAAGCCAGAATTGCAAAGTCACTTTCGTTCTGGATAAATAATAAACCAATAATAATTGTTATGGCTGGAGATGTTAAAGTTGACAACCACAAATTTAAAAACGCATTTCAAGTTAAAGCAAAGATGCTAAGCTTTGAGGAAACAGCAGATAAAATTGGTCACGCTGTTGGCGGTGTTTGCCCGTTTGCAGTCAATCCAAATATTGATGTTTATCTTGATGATTCACTTAAAAGATTTGAAAGTGTTTTCCCCGCTTGCGGAAGCTCAAATAGTGCTATTGAATTAACAATTGAAGAACTTGAAAAATACTCAAATTATATATCTTGGGTTGACGTTTGTAAACCCAAGGAAGTTAATTTATAAGTTGAAACAACTAAGAACATTTAGTATCGACAATTAATTAAAACAATATTTCAAAAAAAATAAAAAATAAAAAACTCTCTTCAAGCGGATTATATTTTCGCAAGAAAAGAGTTTTTTGTTTTCTATAGGTTAATTCTTTTGTTTGATTATTTATTTTAGACCAAGTATGATTTATAATTTTAATCATCAAACAGATTTGTTATTATCACAAAATATATTTCAGCTATTAATCTTGAAGTTTATTAAATTTTGTTTTGCCCAAAGTAAATGTCAAAAACCACATAGAAATTGTCAAAAACACATATAGTGCTAACACAACTAAGCATATTGTCGTTAAATTCATTGAGTATCTAAACATAAAATAAGCTCCAACAGGGATTAATGAAACAACCATTCCCACAAGCATAGTTACAACAACAGACAAGCTTTGTTTGAAAACTTGAACATCATCTTCCCATTTTAACTTTGGCAAGCACAAGTTGATAAATAATCCAAGCGCCGATAACAATAATACATAAACAAGAGGTATTAGCAATACAAGAAGAAAGTTTAATAGCGTTAAATTTAATGCAAAAAGGTAAATAATTGAAGAAATAATAATAGGCACTCCACAAATAGTTACACTAAGTAGAATTTTTGCTAGGAATAATTTATTAACATTTATTGGCATTGATTTTATAATCCAAAATGCTTTCCCTTCCAATGATATACCAGAAGCACTAATGCACGCAGTTGAAAACATAAAGCACTCAATCAAAACCACAACGCCAACAAACATATCACTTGGAATCATAATACCAAATCCTGCACCTATTTTTGATAAACCTTCTATTGCCACAATTATGGCAAACGCTATAGACATAACTGGGGCAATTATGGTGTTCGTTGCATAAGTTGGATTTGTTAAATAATAATTAAATTCTTTCTTTAATAATCCACCAAACTCCCTTTTAGGCTCATGAAATTTCAACACACCAGTTTTTGATTGATATTTTACTTCATTTTTACCAAGATTTTTTGAATAAGCTAGTAATCCCAAAACAAATGGAACAATTGTTATCCCAAGAAGAATAAACCCCTTACCCGCATTTTGGTTTAGAATAAATTTTAAACATGATGACGTGATTAATCTATCAGACACAAAGCCATCTAAATCAACATTTATTGCATTCCCGTAAGCAAAAGTTTTTAAAAACATTAAAAGCATCACTAAAACTAGCATCAACACAGCCATCATGGTTTTTAAAAAATTAGCATACTTTGTTCTATTAAAAAGTTTAGCTATCACAAAATCACAAAGAAATGTTAGCCCAACCGATAGCAATGGCATAAGCACACAAACAAGTAAGACACAAAGCAATTGAATAAATCTAAAGCCTTCAAATATTTCATACAACACAAAGTATGGCATAAACAAAATGAAAGTAAAACAAAAATCAAAAATATACTTTGATAAAGTTTTAGATAAAACAATGTCTCGCTTTTTTATTGGCATACTCAAAAGCAACTCTTCATCTTTCGATTTTTTATTGCCAGCAGTTCTTGAAACACCCAAAATCAACACAACACTTGTGGTTATAAGCAAACCATTATATAGACACAAAATAGATAAGCCATATTGTGATAAATCAGCAATCATTGAATAGGCTTGAAAAGTATATAGCATCAAAACCCCTAACATGCAAACGCAAAGAGTTACCACACCACTAACAACACTTTTCTTTTTACCTTTACCGCGAAAAACATTTACAAATTTTAGAAAACTATTTCTTAATAATATTTTCAAGTTACTCATTTGTCAACTCCAAAAATACTTTTTCCAAAGATGAATCCTTCTTTATTTCAGCCATCGTGCCTTTTGCAATTAATTCACCATTTTTAATAATAGCAACTTTATTGCAAAGTTTTTCAGCAACTTCTAAAACGTGAGTTGAGAAAAATATAGCCCCACCATTTTTAGTAAATTCTATCATCAAACTTTTTAAAGCAAAACTAGCCTTTGGATCAAGCCCAACAAAGGGTTCATCAAGAATCAACAACTTTGGCTCGTGAATTAATGCAGAAATCAAAACCAATTTTTGTTTCATTCCGTGAGAGTATGTGCTAATTGAATTATTTAATGCGTTTTTTATCTCAAAAATATCAGCATATTTTTCTGTCAACTCTTTTCTTTTTTCTTCACTTACTTTAAATATATCGGCAACAAAATTGATATATTGTATGCCCGTTAACGACTCATAGATATCTGGATTATCAGGAACATATGCAATCAGTCTCTTTGTTTGCATAGGATTATCTTTAACACTAATTCCATCAACTAAAATATCTCCACTCGTTATATCATTAATTCCAACAACACTTTTGATTGTTGTTGTTTTGCCCGCACCATTGTGCCCAATAAATGCAAAAATATCACCGCTTTCAATTTTAAGCGAAATATCTTTTGCTCCAACCTTGTTGTTTCCATAAATTTTTGTGTAATTTATAAACTCTAACATCCTCTTCTCCATATATATTATTTTTATTTTTGTATTTGCACCATTAAATCAACCTAATAATAAAACATCTTAGAATATCCTCAAATTAACACTAACTCGCGTTTTTAGAAAATTTTATTAATTTAATGCTATATCTTGACAATATCTTCAAACTGGTATATACTTTCAAAGTACAAAATTGAAAAGCAGAATAACTGATACATATTTTTTACTCACTTATTTCTCTATCCCTAAAAATCTTTATTCTAAAGCTTTTCAGGGTAACCCACACCCTGACCTTTGATTCCATCAACTTTTAGGTCTCGCTAACAATTACAATTTCATATGCACCGTTAGCTCAGCGGACAAAAGCGTTGGTCTACGGAACCCGAGAAATAAGTTTCGCTTTGAGTTCGATTTTTAACTCCGTTTCAAATCTCACTTTATTACTCACTTATTTCTCTATCCCTAAAAATCTTTATTCTAAAGCTTTTCAGGGTAACCCACACCCTGACCTTTGGTCCCTAAACTATAGGTCTCGCTAACAATTACAATTTCATATGCACCGTTAGCTCAGCTGGATAGAGCGTTGGTCTACGGAACCAAAGGTCAGGGGTTCGAATCCCTTACGGTGCACCACATAATTAAATTAAAAGTCTTTTATTAAGACTTTTTTATTTTTCACCACATTTAGGGATTCATATTGTTTATAACCGAGCATTTTCATAAATACTTCGCAGGCGTGTGCTTCTAGGCACTAAAAATAAGCATTCATTCAATAATAACATTAATCATTAAATAACCTTAAATTAAAAAAATTTATTTATCTTTGGCTTTGAATATCTCTTCGGCGAATTTCAAATAGTCCTCATATTTTGCTATCGCTATACCCCTAGATTTATCTCCAAGCAAAATAAGCGTGTCCCCTTCAGAAAACCCAAAAATATCTCGCGCTTCTTTTGGAATCACAATTTGACCTTTATTACTAATTTTTGTTGTCCAGATAAATTTATCTTGAGATTCTTTCACTTTAACTCCTTTCTGTTTTAAACAAGTCTTTTAATCATTATATAATCTTACTTTTCTTACTTGTTGGAAATAGTTTACCACATTCTTATGATCATGTCTATTGAAATTGTAATAATACTTTTATATTTAGTTTATCTTATAATAAAATTAATCACATAATATTGACTATTGAAAAATTTTTTGATATATTATATAAAATATAATATGAAGGTGGTATTTTTATGGCTAATATTGATGAATTTATTGTTAAATCTAGTCAAGTTAATCGCGTGTACGTAAAAAAGGCTCCCGACCAGCCATTCAAGTTATCAACTTCATTTGCAACTAATGATTTTGTATATTTAGAAGATATTGATCTTGGAGAAAATTCACTACAAGAAAATGAACACGTATTTAGCGATAAGATTGAACGCCCTACTGTTTTAGCAGACAAAAAACCGCATTTAATACCAATAAAAGTTGCTTACGATCCTTTCAAAACACATTTTTTTGTTAAAGGGGCACCTGATAGCAGTTTTTGTTCTCACTATGCTGCAGGACCTTTAATTACCAAATCAGTTTCTCAGCATGGCGACAAACACTATCGTTGCGACATCTATTCCCAAACCACCCTTTTCTCTCCTAGTGATCATTCCGCAACTAATTGTTTTTTTAGAGGCACACCTATATTGTATGATCGTGATGATAGAGGGAAATTTATTATAGATAACGATTGCAATGTTCCATACGATTATTTCCAGTACGATGTTCGAGGCGACTATTTCGCTATTCGCCCATGTTTAGATTTAGATATCTTATCGGTAATTCGCGAGAGAGAATTATCAGATTTATTTAAAATAAGTTACGATCATGATGGCAATTACCACACGATTGAATTTGGTTCATTTCCACAAGATAGAGCACAAAACAGCCAAAAACTAGAAAAACTATATCAACTAAAGCACCAATATCCCTCTAGCGATAGCTTCGTAGATAAGTTATTTAGAGCTGAGGCTGATGGACTCACTCCAACCGGAAAGACCTATACTGGTCAAGTTTCGAAAAATGGTGAATTATCTCAAAATCCAGAATTTGAATATAAAGGTAAAAAGTATGTTAGGCAAAGTGAAACTTATGTAAAAGACGTGGATCTTAAATCAGTTACCACGACTTACGCCTCTGCAGGGTGGTCAGAAGTTCAACCAATCAAGTGGGTAATAAAAAACTGGGATGAATTACCAGAAATTATTAATCCAAATGGTTCAGGAACAGCCCAAACTATTCAAGTTACAGCAGAATCAGCAATTCTAGGAGGAATACCATTAGGCTCGCATAATCCTGGGGCAAATGCAGATGATAGTTTAAGAGCTGAAATTTGGCAAAATAGTTTACTAAGAGCATATTTAAATGGGTATAATTTAGAGGTAGAATTATGTAATGGTAACGGAAACAAAGATTATCCACCTATAGAAAATTATAACTTCGAAGGCAAAGGTTTTATGCATGAAGCGTTTGATGATGAGTTAACTAAAGTATCATCTGCTAATAATTCTTCATCATTTGAGGAAGGCTCTCCCACAAAGTAAATAGAGTTATTGAATAAGACATTGTTATTGAATAAGGCATTTTACAAAAAACTCTTTAAAACAATATGTTAACAATACACTTTTATCCATTAACTAAGTTTATCTTACTAAGTAAATAGGCACTAATGAAGCCTCGATAATGCTTCATTAGTGCCTATTTTTATCGATATTAACTAAAAGTGAAAGTTCATATCAAAAACCATTAACTATCAATATCTTTATTTTTTTGATACATTTAGTCGCAAACTACAAGTTTATGCAAAGCACGAGTTTTAGCAACATAAAGTTGTTTTAAATCAATCGGATTTTCTGTGTATTCGTTTTTGCTATATATAATAACCGAATCAAACTCTAAGCCCTTTGCTGTTTGAACCGTTAACAAAATGTTTTGATGTTCATCATACGATTGATTATCTTCATTAATAACCGCCAAGTTTAAACTAGCTAAATTCTTTTGTGCCTCATTTAACTCAAAATCATCTTTGCAAATAATAGCTGTATTTTGATACTTCATATTTAAAATATCAAGCCAACCTTTAATTGTTTCAATTCTATGGTCATTCTCAAAACTAACTTCATCACCATGCCTAACAACATTGTTAGCGGGGCTCATATTAAGCTTTAAAAGCTCCTTATTCGCCTCAATCATTATTTCAACACTCGTTCTATAACTACGATTTAAGTAGAGCATTTTTGCACCAATAAATGTGTCTAACACAAATTTCCAATCCATTATAGCTTCGTATGAATAAATACCTTGAGCAATGTCACCAAAAATTGAAAATTTTGAATATCGAAACAATTTTTTTAATGCTATAAACATAAGTTCAGATAAATCTTGAGCCTCATCGATAAAAACACATTTTATTTTATCATAAAAAGGCAATTCATCGATTCTTGTTATTAAATATAGAATGCTTGCAAAATCATCGTATGTGACCACCTTATTTTTAAGGTTTGCAAGCGTTTGTTTTTGCAGTAATGCACACTCAAAATAATCAGTATACTTTTCAATGTTTTTAATAAACATTTCATATATTTTTAGTGGTTTACTTGTTAGTTTAATAGTGCTTTTTATATATCCAAAATTTCCAGAATCTAGGATGTCTTTTACTTTATTTTTCACCATAAAATCTTTATCTGATTTATTAATATTTTCAATTGCTTTTTTCTTTATTTCAGTTGTTGTTGATAGAGCAATACCTAATCTTTTGCAACCATCTTCAATAATTCTTAAAATACTTTTTTCGGTGTTTTTTTCTGTGAAAAACGAACTCACATCTTCACTATCTAAAATCTTAATTCCCTTAACAACCAATGGTTTAAATGCAATTACTTTGATATAGTCGAAAATAAAATCTTCTATTAATTGAGAAAACTTGCTTGAATTTTTAAATGATAGATAATCTGTTGATAAACCTTGTTTTTTTAGTTTATCATATTGATAATGTTTACTTTTTAATTCAACATCTTCGCCAATCAAATCGTAGATTATTTTATTTAAGCAAAAACTATTCGCTTTATCAGCCTCCAAATCTACTAAAATGGTTGATATATAGTTCAAAAATATCTCGTTTGGCGAAATTATAAGCAACTCATTTGGAAAAAGCATTCTTTTATAGTTGTATATTATATATGAAAGCCTATGTAAAGCAACGGTTGTTTTACCAGAACCGGCAACACCTTGCACCACTATATTTTCAAAAGGACTGCACCTAATAATATCATTTTGTTCGCCTTGAATTGTTGCAACTATGTTTTTTAATCTATTATCAGCACTTTGAGTTAAATACGGAATTAAAAAGTCATCATTACTTATTTTATCTTCAAGGTCAAATATTGTTTCAACACCATTTTCATTAAACTTTATTTGCCTTTTTAATTTTAAATCAACATTATATTCTTTATTGAGTGATTTATATTTACACTCACCTAACCTACCATTATAGTATAAATCAGATATAGGCGCTCTCCAATCCACAATTTTATTATCAGTTGGATCGGAAATTTCCCCAACACTTAATCTTCCAATATAACCATTAAATTCTTGTCCATCATCTAAATCACTAAAAAGCAATTTAGCAAAATAAGGATCTTTTTCGTGACGCGCTAAAATCGATAACTTCTCATCAATATCATCAATCAACCTTTCCCTCTCAACATTAAAACCATTATCTGTTTCAATAGGCATATCGAGAGCCACTTTTCTATTTGCATGCAATTCTTGTTTGTAAGTATCTATGGTTTTTTGAAAGGTTTTAAATTTTAATCTTTCATACTCTAAATCACTCATACTCTACCTCACAATAAAGATTATTATATCAAAATTTAATGATTCTTGCAATTAGTTTACGTTTACAAGTTGATTTAGTTGATTTATTTAATATATTAAACATAGAATTAAATTTTCAAAAAACAAATTATAATACAAAACAAAGGCAAGAAGATTCTAAACAACCTTCTTGCTTTATTATTTTTAGATATTATTATTCATCTATTATCTATGAAATTGGAAATTTCCCTCATTTCCAAACCAATTAACCACACTTAACAATTTTGACAGCAAACGCCTTTCTCAGTATTTAAATCTCTTTTCTTAAAACCACGAAAGATTCTTCGCCTTCAGAATTTAATTTAAAGGCAAAATCTTTTGCGTTAACAACACCCAAATCCTTTAACGAATACGCCAACCCATTGTGATAGTCATCACCCACTAAAGACTGCATAACAGTTTCGCCTATTTTCACATTTAAACTTTCCGCAGAGCCAATTTTTAAAATTTTATCAAGAGTTTTGAATAAGTCTTCGGTGTTTTCCGCATCTAAATTATTTACCGTGAATGAATTATGAATAATATCATATTTAAACGGCTCTGCATTTTTAACCACATCAACAGTTGATGAAACATATAAATAATTAGAAATTCTACTCTTCAATAAATTGATTGGAAATCCACCAATCATATCTTTTAATGGTCTTATATCCAACCTAATAACTATATTTAGTGTTGCACTTCCATCTTCTTTTAAATTTGAAAACTCAACTTGCTTAATATCTATTGGAAGTTCTGCAACATCAATATTAATCTTTCCTTCCATTTCTTGCTGAACGATCGTTTGCGCCAATGCACCAACTTGTTTATCGGTCAAACTTATAATCTGCTTCATTTCATCAGGTAAATCTTCAAATTCAACAGAGTATCCCGCTTCTTCTGAATACGAAATCATACCTTCAACTGATTTATTAACCTCAGTTTGAACATCAACCATATCAGTTCTTATGTTAAACTTATTCGGACAAATCTCATTTTCATCAACTGGTCTTGATAAAGTTTTTAATTGCCTAAGAACCTTTAAAATATCTATTTCATACTTTTCCCTAACAAAGAAATAACCCCCAACTAATATCGAACTAATAACTAAAATTGTTACTAATAAACCGATAATCCATTTCTTCCATCGTGGCATCTTTTTCTTTTGTTTAACTTCTTCTTCAGCCATACTAACTCCTTAACATAATAAAACCATAATTACAAATTTTAAACTTAATAGATTATTATTCATTGATTCATATTATCATAAGACTATCAAATATACAAATCAAACACAAAACTTAAGTAAAGTTTATGCAAAAATTGCCAATTTTTACTGTAAATTTAGTCTTTCATTATTTTTATTAATTGCGTATATTATCAATTTTTTTGTTCGTTCTTTAAGCTCATTGTAATCCATTTTTATTATCCCATTTAAATAGTCTAAATATATTCCAACTAATCCATTAATTATAAAATAAATTGTTAACTCATCAATATTCACTTTAAGTAGATATATCTGGTTTACAAATTCTTGCTTCATCCTATCTATTATAGACATTGGAATAGCCTTAACAATAATCTTATATTCATCTTCATTTTTCCTAAAATGGTCAATAACTATTTCCATAAACGAATCAATATCTTTATTCAATGCCGATTTTTTTAAACCATCAGTCAACTTACCCATTATTTCATCTCTAATTTCTTCCAATATTTCAATAGGATTTCCATAATGATTATAAAACGTGCCTCTATTTATATTTGCTAACCTAACAATATCTGCCACATTTACCTCAGAAAGTGACTTCGTTTCCAATAGTTTAATCATCGCACTTCTTATCAATTCTTTAGATCTTTTTGCATTTCTATATTCTGCTTTCATATTTTACCCCAATTATAATTAATAATAGCCAATGTGTTCAATTTTGAACACTTGTATTCTTAAATGTTGTGTACTTTTTCACTGTTTATCATATATAATTTAACGTTATTTTTAAAAACACTTCAAATTTGAATCTATGAAAATTTTATTTTGTAATAGATTTTTCATATAAAATCTCTCAATCCTATATCAATAAGCTAAGTGATGTTAAAATTTGAATAAGTCAAATTTTAAGTTGCTAAACGCATCCCCTTGATAAATCAAGGATCACTGTTTTGATTAACATTTGTTGCTAGCAAGTATCCCTTCAGGCTGTTTGCCAACAACTTCCGATAATATATAAATAACATTTTGTTCAATTTTAGTCAAGTGTTTAAAAATAAAAGGAGAAAAAAATGAGCGTTATTGAAGTTAACCACCTAACAAAAGACTATGGCTCTGGGCGAGGCGTGTTTGATGTATCTTTCCAAATAGGAAAAGGCGAAGTTTTTGGCTTTCTTGGGCCTAATGGTGCCGGCAAATCAACCACTATAAGGCATTTAATGGGATTTTCTAAGCCCGACAAAGGCGAAACAAAACTCCTTGGAGATGATTCATTTAATAAGTATTATGAAATTTTAAATCGTGTTGGATATATTCCTGGAGAAATCGCACTTCCTCAAGGTTTAACAGGTTGGGAATTCATCAAAATGATGCAAGATTTACAACACATTCACAACACTGAGCGATTGAACGAACTACTAAAATTATTTGAATTAGATGATGTTTCACTTAAAGGCGAAACTAAGCGAATGAGTTTAGGTGTTAAGAGAAAACTTGCGATTGTTACTGCTTTTATGAGCGATCCTGAAGTTTTAATATTAGATGAACCTACTAGCGGACTAGATCCCGTTTGCCAAGAAGTTTTTATTAATTTTATTAAACGCGAAAAGAAACGAGGAAAAACCATTTTACTTTCAAGCCACATATTTAGCGAAGTTGATGCCACTTGTGATAGAATTGCAATAATTAAAGATGGTAAAATTGTTTCGGAATTTGTGGCAAACGACTTAAAGCATGCAAGTTTGAAATACTATAAAATTTATTTCGAAAAAAATGATGATTATCGCAAATGTTTACAAGATATAAAAAAACAGAATTATATCACCATTTTAGACCAAGATAATTCAAGCAATTATGTGTATGTTTCAACAAACGATAATGATATAAATAAAGTTATCAATCTTCTAAGTAAATATAAGATTAAAGAGTTTACAAATATCAAAGAAACACTAGAAGATTATTTTATGAAGTTTTATAAACAAGATCAAAACTTTGGAGGTTTAAATGGATAGCCCTATTATTATTAAAGATTTAACGAAAGATTATGGAATGGGCAAAGGCATTTTCAATATAAACCTTGAAATCAAAAAAGGTGAAATGATGGGATTTGTTGGCACAAACGGATCTGGGAAAACAACCACCATCCGTTGCCTTTTAGGTTATTTAAAACCAACTAACGGAGAGTGCATTGTTCTAAACAAAAATTCTTGGAAACACGCCAGCGATATAGCCGATAAAATAGGTTACGTTCCCGGCGAGATTGGTTTTCCCGATCTTCCAACTGGCACAGCATTTTTAAAAAGTCAAGCTGATTTTTTTGGTCTTAAGGATTTATCTTATGCTAATGAACTTATAAAAAAATTGCAACTTGATCCTAAAGCAAATTTAAAGCGAATGAGTAAGGGAATGAAGCAAAAAACAGCACTTGTGGCGGCACTTATGAACAATGCTGAAATTCTTATCCTAGATGAGCCCACAACTGGCCTTGATCCACTTATGAGGCTTGCATTCCTTGATATCATTAAGGAAGAGCATAGAAAAGGAAAAACCATCTTTATGTCTAGCCATATGTTTAATGAAATGGAAGATACTTGTGATAGAGTCGCATTAATATCTAATGGACATATTATAGACATAGCAGATATGAACGAAATAAGAAATCGCCCTACCAAGGATTTCAAAGTTGAATTTAACAATAAAGAAAATTATGAGAAATTTAAAGGTTTAAACTACAACATTATTCGCGACCAAGAAAAATATAATCAAGTCACGATTAATATTCAAAAAAATAAAGTGACAGATCTATTTAACGATTTGAAAAATTTAAATGTTAAATTTATATCTGAAGTTAAATACACTCTTGAAAAACACTTTAAGGAAATATTAAATAAAAAGGAGAATTGAAATGTTTAGTAAAGCATTATTTAAGCAATCGTGCAAAGCAAACGGAATAATGTGGGCCATAATAACTTTTGCTGTTTGCTTTATGCTAGCTTGTGTGATGATGATTTCAGGAAGTGGAAACATCGGGAATATTAGAAACGGAATCACAAACACTATCGTTGAAAGTGCTATGGATGCACAAGTTAAATCAAGAGCAGTTAATTACTACTCCATAACAAACCAAGGATTTGAAAAATTTGATGAAGCATTTATTTCAAAATTTACTGAAAAACACTCCGAATTGGTTTCAAGCGGAATTGATGCAGAAACTGCCAAAACATCAGCTCAAGCTTATGCGATGCAAGCAGGAATTACTGCCGTTAATGAGTATATTAATGCAGTGGCATCAACCAAAAAAATACAAGCAGGTTCAGTTGAGATGCAAGAACTTCAAGGATTAATGTTTTGTGCTTTCAACCTAGATTTAAATAGCGATGGAGTTGAAGACTTTAAGGAATTTTACGATACATATGGTACAGAAATTTCACCATACACAACCACCCTTCCAACCATCTCTAGTGAAAACAGAGCAAGTGAAAGGTATGAGTATGCTAGGAAATATTCAAGCGTTTTCTTAGCTGGAAATATGATTAGTGATGCGAATATTGAAAAAGTTTGTAACGAACTTGAGAAGTATTCAATAGATAAGGAAGCATACGCCAAATTAACTTATGATATCATAGTAAACAATGAAACTAAGCAGGCTTCAAGATACACTGGCGAAACGGGTTTTAACTACATCAAAAATATGGCAATAGATAGCATTGTAACTTTCAAATCACAATTAGATTATGAATTATCTCAACTAAACACCGCCGATCCAAATTACTTAACAAAAGCTCAAGAAATTCAAACAAAACTTATAAGCTCAACTGGAAAAAGTTTTTTATCATCATTACCAGCTGAAGTTTCTGAATCACTTGAAGAACTTGGTTCTATGGATTTATTTGGAATGATTATTGGCTCAATATTCTTTAAAATGGCCGGCCTTTTACTTCCAATTATTTATATTATTATGGTTTCAAATAACCTTATTGCTGGTCAAGTTGATAGAGGTTCAATGGCATATATTCTTTCAACATCAACCAAGAGAAAACAAGTTGTCTTCACTCAAGCCGTTTTCTTAGTTCTATCGCTTTTCGCCATGTTTTCATTATCAACTATCACAAGTTGCATTTGCTTAAGTTTGCTTAACAACTCTGCAATAACTATAACCTATGGCGATTTAGTCTTGTTTAACCTAGGTGCATTTATAACATTATTCGCTATGAGTGGAATTTCATTCTTAGCTTCTTGCTGGTTCAATAGAAGCAAGTACTCAATGAGCTTAGGTGGCGGATTAAATATGTTTTTCTTAGTTGCAACTATGCTTGGATTATTTGGTTCGAATGTTCTTCCAAAAGTTGTGAGACTAAAAGCTTTGAACTTCTTTAATTATTGCTCTATAATCTCACTATTTGATGAACAAGCAATTATAAATGGCTCAACTGCATTTATTTGGAAATTCGCAATTCTTATTGCAATTGGTTTAGTTTGCTACATTATTGGCGGAATCAAATTCAAGAAAAAAGATTTGCCTTTGTGATATAAAAATGGGAATTATTTTCCCATTTTTTTATTTGCTTATTGTTTCAATTTTAGAATTAAGCATTTATTTGAAAATTTATTTGCATTTTAGTTTATAATTAATTAAACTTAAGTTGATATATGAAAAAGAAAAAGAAAGAAAAACTTAACAAACACCAAAAATTAATGAAAAGTATTTATATTATAACCTCAGTAGTTATAATACTTTTAACTATTGGACTTGGAATCAAAAGTTCAGTGGACTATGCAAAAGATAATCTCAAAAACTCACAGAACTTTTTAGTATTAATCTCAAAAGAATATGATGAAAACGCCCTTTTATCAAACGCAAATAAAATCACTTCTAACGACTACGACACACTAAATTCAAAACTCAAAACCGCTGGAGTTGATATCTTAAAAGACCTTAAAATAGATGAAAATGCAACAACTAATGAATGGCGAGCAGAATCAAGTTTTGAACTTTCTGCCCCTGAATTTGGCTATTTATTAAACTTATACTTAAAATATTCAAATTCCGAAAATTCTAACATCGTTAGCATAAAAGAACTAACATTAACTCAATCTGACAATCCAAATAGATACAAAATGAAAAGTGTTTTTTCTATAGACACAATTAAATTATTAAATAACATTTCATCCGAATCTGCAAAAACTAATAGTGACATTCAAAATATTACCATAACATCAACTAGCGAAGTTGGGATTTTAAACGGAAAACTTTCGATTTTTAATGGAACAAAAATAAAAGTAAATAATTTAAGCGATGAAGAAAGCAATAGCGTAGTGAACCAAATAAATAACCTTTTAGATTCAGATTCGAGTTTCAATATAAACACCATAACACAAAAAATAGTAAGCGATTTTGCTTCAACCTTTAGCGGAAAAACCAACACCAAACTCAAATTAGAACATCAAAAATTTGGCTTTATCTTGGGATAATTCATTTAAATAATAAAGCATATTCTATTTTGGTTAAATAAAAAACTCACATTCATATTAAATGTGAGTTTTTGTTTTAAACCTATTTTGTTGCATTTGCTATGTCTTCAGTTTTTATCGTTACGCATTTGCTTGGAACATCTGCATCTTTTAATTCTGGCAATGAAGTTGTTTTATTTTCTTGAAGTTTTAACACAACAAAGTTATACCATTTTAATTCGTTTGCCCAACTAAACGCAATAGTTGATGTTCCATCTCCACAAGTTGCATTTGAATAATCATATGAAGAGCTGCTATTAATACTGCTAATATTATTTTTAATATTATTAACAACACCCACAACCTTTAATCTAACCGCATCATCTGAAATATCAAGTTTTGATTTTGATGCTTCAAGCATATCTGAAATCAATGTGTTAATCATATTTTTGGTTATCAATTCGCTATTTTTTGATTCGTTAGGACTATAGTTATACGCGATTGAATCAAACATTTTCCCGAGTGTATCGGTTTTAGCATTTTCATCAAAAATATCAATTGATTTCATTGTTTCTTGGTTGTTCTTTAAATTATCAATATGCCCTAACTCTTTTTCCCAACTGAAACTACTTGCTATCGTTAATGAGTTTGGAACATTATTAATATTGGTGTTTAAAGAAGTAAAGAATGTGTTTATTGCTACATCCATGATTTCTGTTGAATCGCTAATTTTGTAACTATTAATGATTGTTGAAATCATTGCCTTAATATCTTGATTTAAGATAATTTTACTTGGTGATAAAGTTGAATCCCCTTTCACACAAGTATCAAAAACTTTACCTATTTTAACTAAGTTTAAGTTACTCTCAATATTTTTATTTAAGTTATCAATATGAGCGAACTCCACACTCCAACTAAAATCAGCATCATTTATTGCTATTTCTAAATTGGTTTTAATACTTTCTAGCAATGTATTTGTAGCTTCTTGTGTTGCATCTAAAACTGCACCTGTGTTTTGGTTATCATCAATGATTGTGCAAACCATATCTTTTATGTTTTGATTAAGGATTATTTTACTTGCTGGTAAGGTTGATGTTCCTTTTATGCAAGTATCAAAAACTTTACCAAGGGTTTTTAAATTGATATCTGATCCAAGCTCTCCCTTTAAGTTGTTAATATGAGTAAATTCATCTTTCCAGCTCTTAACATTGCTCAAGTTTGTTGAGATTGATGTTAAGAAGTTATTTGTTGCAACTCGAGTTGCTGTTAAAAGTTCACCTTCATTTGCTTTTATTTTATAGTCATTAATTAACGATGCAACCATATTTGAAATATTTGCATTTGTTATCAAAACTCCATTTTTGCTTAAACATTTATCTAATGCTTCACCAAGTTTTGGCAAGTTATCAGCTATCTCTCCAACCATACTATCTTTAAACTCGATTATTTCTTGAATGCACGCCAACTCAATCTTCCAAGATGAAACATTATCAATATTTGAACTAATTGAATCCATAAATGAATTTACTTTTTCAGTAGTTTCATCTAAACCCGTTAGTTTGTTTTTAGCGATTGCATTTTTAACTAGTAACTTAATAACTTTGTTATTAATGATATTTCCACCCTTAACTTCATCCAACGCACCTCCAATTTTTGATAGGTTTTTCATAGGATTAGTTTTTATATCGTTTAAGCTGATTCCATTTTCACCTTTAAACATTTTTCCGAATGTCTCAAATTCTGTTTCGTAACTTGTGATATGAGTTATGTTATATATTAATTCTTTTTTAACATCGTTATCCGAGCCAACCCCAAAGTAATCATATAAATCACCTAATGTTTTTTCATCAATGTTTTTATTTAACACATCAGTTAAAATTAAGTTTATATTTTCCTTAGTTAGCAAAGATGTTTGATTGCTTTTATAAACAATGTCTATAACTTCGCCAATTTCTTTATATTTAACATTTTCTAAATCAACTTCATTTGAAGCGGTTTTAGGTAGTATTGGAGATTCTTTGGTGTTATATTCATCAAACTTAATATATGCATCTCCAATAACACCCAACTCACTTTCCCAATTTAAGTTTTTGTTTATCTTACTTGTAACCGTGTTAACAGTCTCTTCTGTTATCCCTAGCGATGAGCCAGCTTCTTTTAGCATTGTGTTTGCATATTCACTAACAACATTTATTAAGCTTTCATATGATTCATCACTTAAAAGAACCTTATTTTTGAATTTATTTAAAAGTGATCCCGCTCTTTTAATGGCAATTCCAGTTCCATCAGTTTTATATGCTTTAACAAGTTTTATAAAATCCTTTAACACATCTTTAAAAGCACCACTTAATTCTTCAGTTGTGAAGTCGCTTTTAAGTTGCTCAGAAGTGTAATCGTAAGTAAACTTATTGGTTGTTTTAAGCGAGTTATTCACTCCATCTTGAGCAATTTTCATTCCAGAAGCCATAATTTCAGGGAATGATTTTGTGATTGTTACAATTGAATATTTTAAACCTTTCTCTTCATATTCAAACAAACTATCAACCATTGAATCAATGTTTTCATCTGGAATTAAACCTATTAAATCCAAGGCATTAATTTTGTCTTTATTCCATAAAATAGATAGGATTGATTTTGGTCTATTGTTTTCATCTTTAGCATTAATTGGTTTGTTTAATTCCGATATTATATTAACATATGCTTTAACTTCAATCCTAACTTCATCGCTTTTTTCCATTGATTTCAACGCATCAAGAAGTGCTATCAAAAGATTCGCATATTCATCATTTTCTTTAACCAAGTTCTTTTTTGCATATTCCGCGCCAATATTTATTGCAGGTTTAACAAATGGCTTCACAACGCTTAAATCGAAAACATTATCAACTATGTTATTTACTTGTTCAATCATTTTCGCAATTGTTGGTTGAGATTTATCTTTAGTATCTATCGTTGAAATTTGATAGAAGTTATCCATTGTTTCAAGTATTTTTTCACCATCATTTGCAAGGCTAACATTCGTGCCATTTATTTTTTCAAGCGTAACAAACTTAAACATAAGGTTCGAAACTAAATTCGCACCTGAGAACTTCATAATATAATTTCCAACACTTTTGTTATAAGCATCATAATATTCATAAATTGGAACATTACCAGCCACATACGACACAACATCTTTTGCTTTTGGTTTGCTAGATTCCCCATCGCTATTTTGATTTACATCGTTTTGGCTTTCATCAGTTTCTAAAGTTTCGCCACTAGCAACAACACTTTCACTAACTTCCACCTCTTCACTTTCTTTAGCCTCAACATAGTTTTTAAATCCACCAATAACTCCTAAAACTCCATTAACTGGCATTAAAATCATTCCAGCACAAAACAACCCAATAAACACACCAACTAAAGCACCCCACAATCTATATTTCTTAGGTTTTTGCATTATTGGAAGAGCACTTTCATTTTCCACGCCAACTGGCATATATTCGTTATCTGGAATATACTTTTGATTTACGCTTGAAGATAAAATTTCTTGATGTTGATTCGTTATTGTTGATTGATTTTGCTCATCTACATTTTGCCCATTTAAATTTGAAACATCACTATTTGAATATAGATTCGTATTAGGGTTGTTTAAATCATTTAGAGTTTGCTCTTGACTAACACTTTCAACTTCACCCTTAGCATTTTCTTCTTTGTGCAAATCTCTAAAATCTGGATTTTCTATATTTTCTTCATCAATTGGAGTAACTTTAAATCCATCATCATTAAATAAATCAGAAAATGCTAAAGTTTGAGCATGGTTTTTCTTGAATTGCTTTTTATATTTTGCATATTGTTTTTCTGCTTTACTTCTAAACAACCATTTATATATTGCATAATTAATAGGAATAAGCAAATACTTACATACTAAAAATTCAACCCAGAACAACATCATAGCAAGCATAGTTTTAGAAAGAATAGTTAGCGCCGAAACCAAATCCGCCAATTCTTGTTTTGAAACGCCTGCATCCGTTGCAATATCACTTAAATATAACTCGATTGCTTGGTTAACCGTTTTAACCTTCGTTCCATCAACTTCTAAATTTAAAAATGAAATATCGATATTTATTAGCGCACGCGAAACAAATATGGCAATAACCGCCAAAATAATTGATGTGACCACTAAGAACACACCTCTGCAAACGCTTTTTTTCAAACCTCTGATAATTCCCCACATCATTCCTGATAGAACGAAAACAAGAATAATTAATGTGTAGATTAAAGATATTGTTGACTGATTCATTTCCATGTTCCTTATAATTAAATTACCGAAAGTTGTAGGCAAACAGCACAAAGGGATACTTACCAGCAACTGATGGTTATTCAAACTGTGATACCACAAATTATTGTGGAAATTGCGTTAACAATTAAAAATTTTAACTTGTTAAAATTTTACATCACTTAGTTTTTATTATTTACATTTATTTTACATAAATTTATTTTTGTTTGCAATTAATATTATTTGATAGACTAAAAAATTTTTTGTTAATAACCTTTTCTTCTAAAAAACGCTATGTTTTCTTAATATTTTAGCCAAAGTTAATTTTTTGAAAATAAATACACATTTTAGGGTTGTAAGTTTTTGAATTGATATGATATACTAACTTGTAATTAAATTAGGAGAAATTGAATATGAATATTTGGAGAGATATTAGCAAAGATAGAATTAAACCTGAAGATTTTATCGCGTGCGTTGAAATTGAACAAGGTAGCAAAAATAAATATGAGTTGGATAAGGAAACTGGGCTTATTATCCTAGACCGCGTGCTTTACACTAGCACTCACTACCCTATGAACTATGGATTTATCCCTAAAACATATTCTGGTGATAACGATCCCCTTGATGTGTTTGTGTTGTGTAGTCAACCAATTGAAAAAATGAGCTTAGTTAGGTGCTATCCTATTGGCGTTATAAAAATGATTGATAGAGAGCAAATTGATGAAAAAATTATTGCTATTCCTTTTGGCGATCCACAATACAACACATTCAAAGATATTTGCGAGCTTCCAAAGCATATAATTGATGAACTTCACCATTTCCTTGAAGTTTATAAAGCTTTGGAATATAAAAAAGTGGTTGTTAATGAAGTTGAAGGTAGAGAAGCCGCTATTGAAACAATCAAAGATGCAATTGATAACTATACTAAAACTTTTGAATAGGAGAAACGTGTTTTATGGAAAATAAAAAAGCATTAAATAGAATCATATTGTTTTTTAGTGCATTGATTATTATAACATTTTCTGTGTTTTATAAGGATTTAACTGCTATCTCTGTTAGCAATAACTGGTTTAAAGTTCTTTACTATTTCACGATTTACTTATCTATTGCCTGCACTGGAGTGGGTTTGGTTATATCTCTTGCTTGCGGATTTAAAGATGAATACGATATTATTTGGTTTGTTCAATTTTTAAATCTTTGCGCTTTCCTTTTAGTTTCTACAACCGCACTTGTGTTCGCAATAAATCTATCAACAACAATCACCACTGCTTATTTCTTCTTTTGTTTAGAGTATTTCATTTTGAATTCAATTAATATGGTTTTTCAAACTATTAAAAACTTTAAATTTTTTAAAAAAGATATGAAGTCGGTTTTCACAAATGGTGAACCTGATAAAAGCTATAGATATGGTTTAGAAAGCGATAGCGAAGAGGAAGAATTAGCAACAAAAGAATTAAAGTCTGAAAAATATGACTTAATTCAAGATGAAGAAAATCAACTTGAAAAAGAAGAAAATGATGAAGAATTAAGCGCTGATGCATTAGTTAAAGAAGAAGATATTACAAACAACGAAAACACAATAGAAGCAGTTCACGAAGAAAAACTGGAAGAACTTAAAGCAGATAAGAAAAACGATATATCAATTGATGATAAATCTGAAACTTTAACCCAATTTGAAGATGACAAAAACACTTCAACAAATTCAGGTGAAATTGATTCGAATAATTCTACTATTGATAATAAATCAAGCGATAATGCAAGAGAGTTATCAGACACTATCACATTTTTAAACGATGATGAAGATAATGACTTAAATGAAATATCTAGCGAAAAGATAAATGAAATTCAAAAAGATGTGGATAGGATAATAGAAGAAAACAAAAAGAAAAGCACTGATGATGAGTCGAAAAACGAAGAATTAACAAACGATAATTCAGATAATAGTATAGTTTTTAATTCAGATGTGAAAAATGAAATTTCAGAGGATTTCACTTATATCAACGAAGATGACATCATAAAAGATGAGCCTCAAAAAGATGGAATTAATTTGATTGAAGAAAACGAAAACAATAAGGGCGACGATTCTTCAAATACAGAAGAAAATACAACTGAGAATTTTTCCAATAATGAAAATATTAATGCAGAAACAGAAACACTTTCAGAAGAAGCCGACTCAAGCACAGAAGGGCTTACTAAACCAGCTAAAAATACTGGAGAATCTGATTTGAATAAAGAAATGAATGATGAAATTGATAAAAAAACTGAGGCAAAATCAAAAGAAAAAGAAACAAAAGCAAGCAAAATTTCTATTTTAAATAAATTCATTTCAAGATAAAATCGTTAAATTGTTATAATTATTTTAAATTAAATCAACCAAGCAAATAAAAAGATAAACTCATATTTTGGGTTTATCTTTTTTATTAATTATAAAATTGGGTATTGCAATAGATACTCATTTATGATATAATTCAAACGAATTAAAGGAGGATCCTATGGAAAAACGCACACTAGGCTGGTTAATAAATGGTTGTCTTTTAGGTGGAGCAATAGCAACTAGTATTATGTTCCCAACTCCAGAAGTAATTTTTCCAGTTGTTGCAGTTGCAAGCTTAACTGGAACTATTCAAAGTTTTTTTACCGTTGCTGAAACAAGAATTGAAAAAGAGGAAGAATTAAGAAAGAAGTCACACAAAAACTTTATCTCAATAGATGAAAACGCTCCAGATGCTAAAAAAGTATATGAAAACTTACATACAAACGAGAATCATGCAACTTTTAAAGGTGATCACGCTTTACAAAAAGATGATAATAATAACCCAATTTCTAACACTAGTTTTGAAAGATTTAATAATGAAACAACCCAACAACCTGCATTCTACACATCTTTTTCATCTTACGATATAACAAATGCAGATAGTGCACAAATGAACACAACAGACAGCACTTCAAGCGATGACGACACAATGAGTAGATAACATTTAAACACTCAAAGAAAAAAACACTCAATTTTAATTAACTCTATGGGTTATATTGATTTGAGTGTTTTTTTATGTCATCAATTGTGTTTTTATTTGGAAATTTTAACTAAAAATCTCGCATTTCTATTTGTTTTCAAATTAACTTATTCTTAAATCTTTGCCCTTGATTTCAAGTTTTAGGCAATTATTTCTATCAACCAATCTTGAGCAAATTCTTTCGCCATACTTATCACTTAATTGGCTAATATTCAAGTTTGTTGTGATAATTGTTTTTTTCTTATTTATTCCCCTTTCGTTTAATATTGCAAAAAGGTATTCGATTGTAACATTTTTAGTAATATTTTCACTTCCTAAGTCATCAATGCAAAGCACATCACAATCTAAAAACTCCGATAAAATCTCGTTTTTGTTTTCAAAATCTGAAATGTGGCATTCAAGCAATCTTTTATTCAAATTAAATGCGGTTGAATATAGCACAAACTTTCCTTTATTTATAAGTTCGTTTATCACACATTCCATTTGATATGTTTTTCCAACTCCAACTTCGCCCGATAGCAAAACCACATTATATTTTGTTTCATCAATTTTATCGCAAAATGTTTTAAGCAAATTCTGAATTTTTTCCAAATTTTCTTTTTGAAGTTTATCCTTTATCACGCTTAAATCACTACTTTCAAATGAAGGTAGTTTATTCCCAACCCCACTCGCCTCCATTAATTTTATGCTTTGAAGCCTTTTAAAGCATTCACATTTTTGCCCATTAATTATTCCCTCATCATGGCAAATACTGCATTCAAATTTTGGTTTTAAGTCATTTGGATTTATATTTTTAGATTTAATTATTTTTTGCATCTCAGCTTTTAGTGAATTTAAAGATTTTAAAATATTATTTGATGCAATAGAATCCTTTTTGAAAACCGCTTTTGCATATTCAATTTTCAGTGTTTGATATTTTTCAAAAATTTCCTCAGCCTTTTTATCTTCAAAAAACTTTGATAGCATTAAATCAGCTTCACTCAACGCTTTATTTCTTTTTTGGTTTATTTCAGATTGAACTTGTTTTTCAATTTCCTTTAATCCCATTAAATTTCTACCTCATCTAGATTATCAAACAAACTATTTAATTCTTTAGTTGAATAATCTCTCTTCATATAATTTGCGTTTTCTTGCTTTGGTGATTGAGTTACTCCAAGGTTCATTTTTTTCGCCTCTTCAACACTCTCAATTTTGTTGTCGTGAATTCTAGACAACACTTGGTTCATATAACTTAATGGCATATATTTTCCAATTGAAAGCGAAATAGCATAATCAAGAAGTTTTTCATTTATTTGCCAATCTGAAACCCAAGTTTTATATAGCAACCTATCGGAACTATTAACGATTCTATCTATTCCCAATTTTTGCAATATTTCAAGGATCACTCCATCGTTAGAAATTAAACTATTAATATAAGCATCAATTGCTGGTAAGGTTAATAGCCCTAATTTAAACATTTGATTAATCTTCAAATCCATTCCTTGCAAAGTTTTTATATTAGATTTAAAACAATAATTAGCAATTTTTAGAATTGTTTCATCGGCAAACCCTAGTTTTAACCAATTTGATATATAGTTATCAACAACTGCATCAAGGCTATCGTACCAAGCACCAAGGTTTTTACAAACATTTTTTGCTAAATCTAAAATTTTCTCTTCGTTTTCAAAATAATCATTAATTTCTTTAATGCTTTCAAGTTTAAGGGTGTAGCACTTTTCAACAAGTTTATTCAGTTTATTGAATCCACCAGCCCCCTTCACTTTTTTCGCCAAATAAATCAAAATATCATCTGGAATTTCAAATGTATTTTTCCAAATAAGATAAGTTTGATATTCTTCACTTGTGGCACTTCTTTTAGAACCCATTGCTTTAATAATGTCCGCCAAAATTCCTGAGCTTTGCTCTATCTCTTGAACTTGCTTTTCCACATCTTCCACTGAAACAACTCCCGCATTAATCCAGTTTTTTGCAACAGTTAAAATATATGGATAGCCCACATTTTCGCCCTTTTGATTAATGCAATATTTTGCAATCATAATTAACGCATCTGGCTCAATATGCTTAGCTTCAATAAGATAATAGTACTCTTGATATTCGGTTGGGGTTATCATTCTTCCAGTTATGATTTCTTGAATTGCTATATTAAACTTTTTGAATTTTGTTTCACTATATTTTTTCAAAGATAATGATGCTTTATCAACTGGCAAAAACCTTACTTCAAATGGATCCTTATAAATAACTTGAACCAAATTTAATTCTTCCCAATAATAAAAAGCACTTTCAACATCTTCCACGCTCATATTCAAGACTTTTGCGAATGAGTCTATGTTGTTATCTATAGCGCTTGGTGTTTGGCATTTCAAAAGCCCATATAAATAAACTTTAACACAAGTCTCTGGAGCCGTTGGAACAAAATCGCTTATAAATTTGTTATCTAATTGAATTGATTTTTGATTGATATAGTCGTTTAAATATTTGCAAAGTGCCATAACTTTAGATTTCGTGGATTTAAACCACATTAACCCCCATGATAATATTTTATTTTATCATAGATTAAACACAATATCAAACACTTTTTATTTTGAAAACTGCTTTTTATTTTTTCAGAGTGAAAATTTGCTATCTTATTTATTATAAATTTTGGTAAATAATTAAACTTATTTTTTCAAAAGTAGTTTATTCTATAAATAAACCAAGAAATAAACCAAGTAATTATATATTTCCCACAAGATTATTTGTTGCTTTAAAATGTTTTGTGATGAAAAATAGTTGTGTTATAATAATCTTGAATAAAAATGGAGAAATTTTTGTGAGGATACTACATACAGCCGATTGGCATCTAGGTTGCAAAACTGATGACCTAGATAGATTAGAAGAACAGAAAAATGCATTAAAGCAAGTTTGCACTATTGCGAAAGAAAGAAATGTTGATATGGTGATTATCGCCGGAGATATCTACGATTCAATTATTCCCTCTTCCGATGCTGAAGACTTGTTTTATAAAACAATAATTGATTTAAATAACGATGGAAACACTGCAATTGTTGCAATCGCAGGAAACCACGATGAACCTAAGCGAATGAGTAACGCTAATGTTTTTTCACACAATTTTGGGATTTATTTAGTTGGTTCAACCGATTCAAATAAAATAAAAACAGGTGATAACGGAAAAAACATTTTTGCAACCGACTATGGAAAGGGATTTATTAAATTTCAAACTAGAGCTGGAGAAAAAGCCGTTGTGGCATATTTGCCATATCCTTCTTATTATCGATACAAAGAAACAAGAAAAGAAGGCGATGATTTTAATGAAAAAGTTAAAGAATGGTTAAAGCCTGGAGTAAGTGCTTTTCAAGATGACACTATAAACATATTGACCGCTCATCTTATGGCATGTGACTTAAAACTTAAAAAAGAAGAACTTGAGCTATACACCACCCTTGCAAACAATACAAACACGGTTAGTATTGATGCTATCACCACTAAAGCACACTACACCGCTTTAGGGCACGTGCATAAATGTATGCCAGTTTCAAGAGAGAAAAATATTTACTATAGCGGTTCTCTAATAAATCAATTTTTTAACGCCGGCGAAAACGATACTAAAGTTATGCTTGTGGATTTAGATAAAACTGGCGTTAAAAGAATCGAGAAAATCCCACTAAATGTTAAAAAATTAAAGAAATTCACTGGCACTAGCCTACTTCAAGCAGAATTGTTTTGCAAGGATAACCCTGATGATTTAATTAAAGCGGAAGTTGTGAAGGTTGATCGAATTTCTATTGATGAAATTAAAAGGGTTCGAGAAACCTACCCTAACCTTGTAACGCTTTCGATCATCACTAAGGAAGCACTTTCTAACCACGAAGTTGTTTCTAAAAAAGATATTCCTATTGATGAGCTTTTTGATAATTTTTGCATTAGGAAAACCGGAAAACCTGCTGATGAAGATATTAAGGAGTTATTCTTAGAATTAATGTCGGAGGAAGAAAATGAAGCCGATTAGTTTAAAAATTAAAGGAATAAATAGTTATGTTTCTGAGCAAACAGTTGATTTTGAAAAACTTTCTCAAACAAACTTGTTTGGAATATTTGGAGAAACTGGAAGCGGAAAAACGACCATTCTAGATAGCATAGTTTTGGCTTTATATGGCACTAGTGAAAGAGATGTTATCCAAAACTTAATTAATGTTAATGCAAAATCTGCTTATATCACATTTGTGTTTGAGGCAACTAAAAGAAATAGCAAAACACGATACACTGTTTTTAGAGAATTTAAAATGCGTGCAAGCGGGCTTAAAAGTGAAGCTACTTTGCAAAACACCAAAACTGGCGAAATTATTGCTGAGAATCCTGACAATGTTAATGAAAAAATACTTGGAATTATTGGAATTGGCAAGAAAGAGTTTTTAAAATCTATCGCTCTTCCTCAAGGCGAATTTGATAAATTTTTGCTTGACACTCCTCTCAATCGAAGGAGAACAATTGCTAGAATCTTTGATTTAGAGCATTTTGGTCAAGAACTTAATGAAAAGATCAAAAGAAGAAAAGATAGTTTAAACTTAAGAAAATTAAATTTAGAAGACCAACTTGAGCTATATAAAGATGTTAAGCAAACAAACATTAAAACTCTTGAAAAAAATTACAAATTGAAAAATCAACAAAAAATTGAAGTTGAGTTTTTATTAAACAAAACTAAAATTGAATTAAACGAATTAAAATTGGACTACGCAACTAAAATCCGCCTTCAAGAAATCAATTCAACATTTGCAATTAAAAAGCAACAAAAACAAACAATTGAAATTTTAAAAGAGCAAATTGACTACACAGAGAAATATGGAAACTTTATACAAATAAACGCCAAAAACGAAAAATGTTTGAATGAAATTGATAATTTAAAAAGAGATATTAAAGCATTTGAAGATGACCTAAAAACGATTCACGAAAAAATTGATGTAACCAAAAAGCACGAGCAAGAATGTATTTCTAAAAAAGAAGAGCAAGAAAAAGTTTTGAACGAAAAGAAACTTGAAAGCGAAAGATATGTTTCATATAGTGCTAAACTTTCGGAAAAAGTTAGTGAAATTGAAAAACTTGATGCTGAGCTATTAGAAAACAATAAGCACTTAGAAGAATTGAAAGTTGGATTAGATAACCAAAATATCATTTCAAGCGATCTTCAAAATAGCATTTCTGATGTAGAAGAAAAGATATATCTGATATCTGAAAATATTAAGGCTGTTGACAATGTTGCATTATACGAGCTTAGAAAAGATTATCAGGCATTAAGCACTATTTTAAAACAAAACCTTAGCGATAGAATATTTGAAAATGTTGAAAGTAAGTATTTGAAGTCTTTAATTAAGCAAACTTATAATCTTGTGGAGAAATTCGATAAGCAAAACGATAGGTACTTAGCTGATTTGGAAGAGAATTTAAAAGACTTGAATGCTAAAACTCAAAATGTTGATGATTTCAAGAAAGAACAAGAAACTAAAAAAATGTTTTTGCAAGAATCGTTGGCGGTGTTAAAAGAAAAATTAAGCAACACCCTAACCCAAACAAACATAATGCAAGCAGATTTCGTTGTTAGCGAATCACATGCAAAGCAATTGAATAGCAAAATAACAATTTTAAATAGAGATAAGAAGCGATTTGAGAATGAATTAAATGGATTGTGTTCACCAAAAGAACTAAGCACATTCGATAAAGAATTCGTTTTAACTTGCAATATCTATTATGAAATTGAAAAAGTTTTGAACGACCTTCTAAACGAGTTGAACTCAACAAAAGGTAACATTGAAAAAAACAATCTATTAATATCAACATATGAAAAACAAAGCAAAGAATATAGCGATGTGTTAAAACTTTTAACAAACAAAAAATATAGTTTTGATAATATTAAATACGAAATGCTACTAAGTGAAGATGAAATGAAAGTTGCAAAAAAACAAGTAACTGAGTATGAAAAAGAATTCTCATACTTAGAAGAAACATCTAAAAAATTAAAAGACCAAATTAAAAACAAAGATGTTTCAAAAGCAATGGTTCTAAACACTGAAAAGAAAATTTCCATGCAAGAAGAGCAACTACAACAATTAAACCTTGATTTGGAACTTGCTCGCCAAGCGATCGTTCGCCATAACGAAACGATCAACAAGGTAAATGAAATATCTGGCGAACTTGAAGTTGTTACAAAGAATCTGGACACAACTTTAGAATTATCTAAACTTGTGGCTGGAGGTGCATTAATTGATTATGTATCTGAAGAATATATGTTCTTAGTAACTGAATTTGCAAACAAATATGTTTATGAAATAAGTCACGGAAAATATCTTCTTAAATACGATGGAGACTTTAATGTTATAGATAACTTCAATGGCGGAATTTTAAGAACAATTAAAACACTTAGTGGTGGTGAAAGATTTATTATTTCGTTATCAATCGCGTTGGGGATATCTCAAAGCGTTGCCACTAGCCATAATCGAAACCTAAACTTCTTTTTTATAGATGAAGGATTTGGAAGTTTGAGTGATGGCTATATTGAGAAAGTTCTTCAAGCATTTGATGCACTTATTAAGCTTGATTTCACGGTTGGGTTTATTACCCACATTGATAAAATGGAACAATATATTACTAACAAAATATTAGTTACAAAACCAAATAACCAAACGGGTTCAATTATAACCGAAAGTTATTAGAGTGTAAAAAAACACTTCCCTTTTAATGTTAATTTTAAATTAACAAATAATGAAGTGTTTTTTTATTTACTAAACATTTGGAAATATTCTCACACACATAACAGTTAAATCATCATTCATAATTCCACCATTTAACTCTAATGCCTTATTTAGAATGTCATCGCTTAATATTTGTGGATTTATTGTTTCATCATTATTAATAAAAGTTTGCAAATCAGATTTACCCTCAAAGATATCGCTCACTCCATCAGATACCAAAACTATGATATCGTTATCACTAATTGACTTCGTAATTATATGTGGTTTCATCTCTTCTAAAACGCCTATTGGCAAAGCAGAACCTTCAACTTTTTCTATTCCATTCTTTCTTTTGATATAACAATCAGGGCTCCCAAGTTTTATAAAATCAACACATGAGTTTTTAACATCTAGCACACACATATCAAGCGTTGAAAACATTTCATTTTGAGCCAAACTTAAAAGCCTATTAACCGAATTTAATATTGTTTCGTTATCAAACCCAACCTTATAAAAATCTTCTATCAAATTAATCGTTTGACTACTTTCTAAATGAGCTTTTTTTCCAGTGCCCATTCCATCACAAATAGCAACCATATATTTCCCATTTGTTAAATTTATAAGCGAATGACTATCTCCATTATATCTATTTCCATCTTTACATTTTGTGCTTGCACCAAAAACTAAATCAAACTTAGGTTTCACGCTTAAAAATACTTCACTCATATTTGGATATGTTGATGCTTGCACCTTATCAATTTTCATTTTCACACCACATGCACCACTCACACATCTTTCAATTATTTTTTCAATATATGTTTTATTATCAATTATTAATGTTATGTTTTTGTCAGAAACACCCTTGTTATAAACAATAACCTCTTCGCAGTTGACATTTTTATAGGTTAAATCTTCCATTATCTTATTCTCACAATCAAAATCAAAAGATATATTTTCATTAATCTCTTTAGATAGATTATTAAGCAAGTAGCTCACCCCACTAAGCTGATCCGCAACAAGTACTTTGCTTGAATCCATATTATTAACCATATTTGAATAATTCTTAAAGTTGCTAAATAGTTGATTTAGAGTACTTATTAAATAGTTTAATTTAACACATTTATTTGATAGATAATCTGGCACATCAAGTAGCGTTACCCTACCTCTATCAAAACCAATATTCACCATATTATTTAAAATAGAAAGCGTTGATTCACGATTTAACTTTAAGCATTTTCCACACTCACCACACCTAGAGCAAACTTTTTCAATACATTCATTCACAAGCATTTCTTTAGCATCTTTTTCTGGCAAGTTTCCTTTAACAGTTGAGCGAAACACCCTATTCATATCAGCAAAAATACTTGCAAGATGTTTGGTCCTCACGCATAATTGTTCTTTACTTCTATTAACAACACTTCTAACTGCAATTTTATTTTTGTAACCACCCAACACATTAGATATTTTCTCAAACACAACTCTTGGCAAACAAATATAAATTAAACTTGGGATAGCCACACTTAATATACTTTGCCATTCAAAGAATTCATAAGTTTTAAAATAAAAGCCAAATAATATTTCCGCAAGCACAACGCTTAACGCACTAAATATTTTTATGTTAGAATTGAAAGCCACAGCTAAAATCGCATATAGCGTGAAACTTGCTATATATGTTGGATTTGTGAACATTACCGCGTAGCCCACACCCATTAGAGTCCCAATCATAATTGTGGTTGTTTTATTAAAGACTTTTAAACTCATTAATATTAAAAGTGCCACAACAAATTTAACAACCTCAAACCCACAAAATGTTAGGCTAGTTAAACCCATCCCCAAAACAACAAGTATAACACCACCACAAATTTCTTCATCTAAATTTAATCGATTATTAAAACCACGAATTATTGTTCCTTTAAAAAAACACAATAAGCAATATAAAAACACCAAACTCATAGCCACGAATATCAAAATAGTTGCAGTTTGTTTTGGCGATGTTGCGTTATAATAAACCAATAAAATTTGAGATAATATTACTGCAATATATAGAACTGGGATATGTATGTTTCTATTTAGCTTTTTGTATATAAAATAAATAATTAGACCAACCCCACATGTCACTATACTTATATAAACGCTTTCTAATGAAAATCCCGCCAAACTATTCGCACCTAAAAACAATCCAAAAAGCAAATAGACGTTCACTTTATTACACCATAAAATTGCAAATAAAAATGAAATTCCAAATGGCGCAAAAAACACGCCCATTAAGTTTGCTTTTGCTGAAACATAAAACACAGCAAATAAAAGTAAACTTAAAACAATTCCTTTTAAAATTTTTATCCTATTTAATTTTGCCACATTTGATCCATACGCTAGATTTATCATATCAAAGCTCCTTAGGGAAAGGATATCACTTTATGCTTAAACTGGCGTAGAAGAAAAACTTATTATTGTGTCGAAATATTGGTTTTATAAATAATTGTTTATTTTTATGTGTGAAAAAAATCACCTCACAACAGAGATGATTTAAGTAAACTATTAAAATAAATATTAATTATGTTCAATTAGTATCGAATGCTAAGAACTTTGTATTTGCTTTGAGCACCGTTAGCTAAAGTTACAACAACTTCATCTCCAACCTCTTTGCCCATAAGCGCTTTTCCAATTGGACTTTCATTACTAATCATTCCGTTGCTAGGATCACTTTCAAAGCTTCCCATAACTTTAAATTTTAGATCCTCTTTAAACTCAACATCATATAATTCAACAACGCAACCAACATTAACTTTAGTAGTGTCCACCTTCGATTTTGATATGATTTTAGCAACTCTTAGAGTGTTTTCAATTTCGTTAATTTGTTGCTCCAATTGCGCTTCTTCTTCTCTAGCAGCATCATATTCACTATTTTCACTTATATCTCCAAAGCTTCTAGCAACTTTGATTTTATTTGCAACATCAACCCTTGCTTCACTTTTAAGATAAAATAATTTTTCTTCTAATTCCTTATATCCTTCTTTTGTTAAATAAACTTCGCCTTCCATAAACCTTACTCCTAAAAAAATAGAACTCGAATTAATCTAGTCAATGCTGAAACATTATATATTAATTTAACCGACTTGTCAATTATTATTTTATTTTTTTCTAATTAAAATTTTAAGTGTTTTTTATATCATTTTTAGTTTAATTGTAGTAATATATATATGTTTTAACATTGATTTTTGTTTAATAATTTAAAAGGATAGGATATGGTTAGAATTTGCGCACACATTGTTAAGAATAATCGAAGAATAAAAGATCAACTTTTCGAATTTGATGAGGAATTTGAAATTTCTTCTTTTGAGCATTATGTTCAAGAAATATGCTATATTTTTGATATACCAAATCCCGTTACACTTGTTACGCATATTAAAAACTTTATTGTTTTTAATCATTGTATATATAAACCCGACGACTTTGTTGATAAAGTTAATTTCGATAAATTAGTTATTGAAAACGCAAGAAGTTAGTTAAATTGCTAACTTCTTTTTTAACCTCTATACTATAATTAATATTTAATTAATTTATTGTTTAACTGAATTAAAATTTAAAGTGCAAAACTGAATAAAACTAAGCCAAATTGAGCAAAATAAACTAAACAACAATTAGTGAGGTTAAAATGTTAAGTTTATTTGCGTTCATATTAGTTATGGTTGGAGCAATCAACTGGTTCTGCATTGGATTATTGCAATTTGATTTTGTGGCTGGGTTATTTGGTTCACAAGCGAGTATATTCAGTAGAATCGCATATGTGGCAGTTGGAATTTCAGCCATAATAATTCTATTCAATTTGATAAAAAATAAAGGAAAAGTCGTTTTTAATTTATCGAAAATTAAAGCAAAATTCTCAAAGAAAAAAGAAGAAGCAAAGGTCACTCAAAGTCAACCTGAAACAACACCTGCAACCGCAAAAAATGGTGCTATGGAAAGTGGCGCAGATATGGGAAATCCAAACATACAAAACCAATCAACATCAACTGAAAACTTCCAATCTCCCACATCTCAAATGGAATCTAGCAACGATATGGCGTACCCTAAAAGCAATGCACCTTCAACCCAAGCCATACGCAACAATGATAACCACACAAATGAGTATTAAAATAAAAAAATCACAATTATTTTTGTGATTTTTTTATTTTTATAGTTAATTAACTACATATAACTTTAATATTTATAAATTGTGTAATGCTTTTAATTTTTTATAAAGGTCAAAATTAAAATTTTGTTCAACTTTCACCGCTTCAAGGAGATTAAAGGATTGCACTTTATTATCTTTAACCCCAAGAGCAATGCCACTTTTCCCTTGAAGTAAATTTGTTACCGCCTCTATTCCAAATTGAATCGCCAAAATTCTATCATAAATACTTGGCGAACCACCTCTTTGAATATAACCCAAGACCGTACTTCTTGTTTCAAGGTTTAAATTTGCGTTTATCATTTTTTCAACATCTTTAACTGAAAAATCGCAATTCTCACTAATAACAACAACAGGACTTTTAACTCCGTTATCTAAAGCGTGCTTAACATCGTGCACAATATCTTGCAAACTTGTGTTTAGTTCGGCGCAAGCAAGCGAATGAGCACCCGAGCCTAATGCAGAATATAGTGCGATATCACCACAATTTCTACCCATAACCTCAATAACAAATCCGCGGTTGTTTGAAGAAATACTTTGCATTATATCATCTATTGCTTTAACCGCGTTATTAACAGCACTATCAAACCCTAAACTTCTCTCAGTATAGAACAAGTCATTATCAATTGTTCCTGGAATCGCAACAAGATTAACACCTTTTAAAACTAAGTTGCAAGCACCATTAAGTGAGCCATTTCCACCTATAACAACTAACCCATCAATTTTATTCTTTTTTAAGTTATGCACCGCTTTATCAAGGCCTGTTGGAGTTCTAAACTCTGGGCTTCTGCTCACTTTTAATATACTGCCACCTAGCCCATCAATATTATCGACCATCTCATTATTCAAAAATATAAAATCGTTATCAATTAAACCTTGATATCCTCTTTGAACACCAATTGGAATAATATTTCTAGCGGTGCAAGTGTTAACAAACGCTTTAATGCATGTGTTCATCCCTTGGCTATCTCCGCCACTGCAAAGTATTGCTATTCTTTCCATATTTTCTCCTTATTTAACCACAATAAACTCCGGCTTAATAAAGCACAAAAGCTCATTTTTTAAATTGTTGTTTGGATTAACATTAACGTTCAATTTATAAACCTTTCCTGTTGTTTCGCATTTAACAACAACTGGTGATTTACCTTTATACGAACTTAAAATATCTAATATATTATCAAACATATTTTGGTTAGTCATATCAAATTTTAAGTACATTGTTGGAATTTTTTCTTCTTCTTTTATTTCATTTGGAAGTTCAACTTTTATATTAGAATCAGTCCAAAGTGATATGCTATCGCTTAGAACTATTGGTGCTTCTCCAGCCCTAATACTCAACTTCCCGTGAACTCTTATAATATTGTCCACTTTTATATCTTTTTTAACATTTGCATAAATCTTTGGGAATAGCATAAGTTCAATTGTGCCATACAAATCTTCCATTTTAACAAACGCCATTTCTTTGTTATCTTTTTTGGTATATAAACTTTTAACTTCGGTTATGATGCCACCGCAAGTTGCTTCCATTCCATCTTTTAAAGTTTCTTGAGATCCCGATTCTTCGCCATCAGATTGCCCTATCTCTTCGTTCATTTCAACATCATCTTCTGAGTTTGACTGAATCATATCGCTAGTTAGCGTGAAATTCTTAAATTCACCAGCATATTTGCTTAATGGGTGCCCAGAGATATAAACACCAACAACCTCTTTTTCTAATTTTAACTTAGCATGGTCATCATATTCTGGAATGTTTGGATATTCAACTTCATTTGATAAATCTTGCTTTAATAAGTCATCAAAAAGCCCTATTTGACCAGTCGCTCTAAATTTTCTATCTTTTGTTACCATCTCAATGATTTGAGAATAAACCCTCATCATTTGCGAACGCTTATATCCAAAACAATCAAACGCACCACTTAAAATCATACTTTCAATGCACCTTTTATTTATGCACATTCCATCTAACCTATCGATGAAATCATATAAACTTTTAAACTCACCATTAGCTTCACGTTCTTTTATAATTTCGTTTATAACGCCAACTCCAACACCTTTTAATCCAGCAAGTCCAAATCTAATTTTATTATCTTTAACGCTAAAGAATGTTTGACTTTTGTTGATATCAGGTGGCAAAACTTCAATTCCTTCTGATTTTGCATAAGTAACATAGTTTTTTAATTCATCTGAGTTTGAAATTCTATTATTTAAAACACTTGTTAAAAACTCGGGCTCATAATATGTTTTTAAATATGCTGTTTCATAAGTTACAACTGAATATGCGGCCGCGTGGGATTTATTAAACGCATAAGAAGCAAAACTTTCCATTTCACCCCATATTTTTTCAGCAACTTCTTGCTTAACTCCCCTTTTTATTGCACCATCAATCGCAGGCTTCCCATTTTCGGCAGGTTTTCCAAATAGGAACACTGCTTTTTCTTTTTGCATTGCTTCAAGTTTTTTCTTACCCATCATTCTTCGAACCATATCGGCCTGACCAAGCGTGTAGCCCGCCATATCTTGAACGATTCTCATAACTTGCTCTTGATAAACAATACATCCATAGGTAACATTCAAAATTGGTTCCAAAATCGGATGATCAAATGTAACATCTTCTGGGTGATGCTTATTATGAACATATCTTGGAATACTATCCATTGGGCCTGGTCTGAATAACGACACACCCGCCACAATATCTTCAATGCCGGTTGGTTGAAGTTCTCTCATAAACTTTTGAAACCCACCACTTTCAATTTGGAACACGGCTTTTGTGTTTCCAGTTGAAATCATTTTATAAACACCCGCATCATCGTAATTTGATTTTGAAAAATCAATTTCAACGCCATGGTTTTCTTTAACATATTGCAAACACTTCTGAATATCGTTTAAGTTTCGAAGCCCTAAAAAATCCATTTTTAAGTGCCCCAACCTCTCGATATCGGTCATAGAATATTGAGTGGTTAAATCATCTCCGTTTCTACTTAGTGGCATAAATTCAAACAAGTCTCCACAAGCAATAACAACACCACATGCATGAGTTGAGCACTGCCTTGGGGCACCCTCGATTTTCATAGCAATATCAACAACTCTTTTAACATCTGGGTTTGTGTTGTAAGCCTCAACTAAATCTGGCACGGCATACTCCACGCCAAAATCTTTGTCACCCTCTTTTGCTTGATAAAAACCGAAGCATTTCTTAATAACATCGTGGTGTTTTGCTGGAATATTTGGAATATTTTTAGTTATCTTGTCCATTTCGCTATATGGAACACCCAAAACTCTTCCAACATCTTTAATGGCATTTTTAGCAGCCATAGTTCCAAATGTTACGATTTTAACAACTTTATCTGCACCATATTTATCTCTAACATAATCTATAACATCTTGCCTTCTATCATCGGCAAAGTCCACATCGAAATCGGGTGCAGTTACTCTTTCAGTATGCAAAAATCTTTCAAAAAGTAGGTCAAATTTGAATGGATCAATATCGGTGATTCCAATTGCATATGCAACCACACTTCCCGCTCCACTACCTCTTCCCGGCCCAACTGGAACACCCATTGTTTTAGCAGCATTGATATAATCCCAAACTGTTAGGAAATATTGAGCAAATCCTTGTTTTATTATAACACCCAATTCTCTTTCAACTCTTTCACGAATAACATCAGTTACTTCACCATATCTTCTAATTAAACCTTTTTCCGTTAACTCGCGAAGATAATCTTCAACTGTTTTATTATCTGGTGGCATATATGGTGGAAACATATACATATTTTTATCAATATTTTCTTCTTCAAACGAGAATGTGCATTTATCAGCAATTTCTAATGTGGTGGCTAAAGCATCTAAATCGTTTGGGAAAACCTCTGCCATCTCATCATATGTTTTCAAATAAAACTCATCGTTGGGAAATTTTAATCTATTAGGATCATTAATAGTTTTACCCATCTGAACACACATCAAAACATCTTGCACTTCTGCATCTTCACGATTAATATAATGCACATCGTTTGTTGCAACTGTTTTGATATTATACTTTTTCGCAAATTCTTTAAGCATTTTATTAACTTCGATTTGCTCTTCTAAATGTTGATTTTGAAGTTCAATATAGTAATCATCTTTGAATATGTTATGATACCATTTAACTGTGTTTTCAGCTTCTTCATATTCACCATGCAAAATTTGTTGTTGGACTTCGCTTGCAAGGCAGGCACTCAAACAAATTAAACCTTCACTATACTTTTCAATAGCTGAATGATCTATTCTTGGCTTATAGTAAAACCCATCTCTAAAAGCAATAGTATTTAATTTGCAAAGGTTATGATAACCCACTTTATTTTTTGCAAGCAGAATTAAGTGATTATTTTTACTTTTACCAGTTTTAACATTTAAATCTTCTGCAACATAAAACTCCGTGCCTATTATCGCTTTCAGATTTAAACCGGGGTTTTTCTTATTCATATCTTTAACAGCATCATATAAAGTAACCGCACCATACATATTCCCGTGGTCGGTTATCGCAACAGCTGGCATATTACGTTCTTTACATTCTTTCACAAGTTTTTCAATTCTTGCAATTCCATCAAGCAAACTATATTCTGTGTGAACATGCAAGTGCACAAATTGATTCATTTTTCCTCCTAGTATGTTAGCAAATAAATATTACCACATCTGAATTTTAAGCTTATCCTTTTGAATTTTGTCCGCAATAGCAATTATCTTAGCAAACCTATGATTTATTCCACTTTTTGTTACCGGCTTTGAGCATAGTTTTGTTAAATTATCTAAGCTTTCATCTGGGTTTGCAAGCCTTATCAAACACAATTCCGACAAATTCTCATCTAAGGCCTCTATTCCCATATTTTCTTGAATAACTTTTATTGCGTTAAGTTGCTTAACGCTCGCATTTATCGTTTTTGTTAGATTTGCATTCAAGCAGTTATTTTGACGATTAACGCTATTCCTTAAATCCCTTATTGTTGCTTCATTTTGAAGTTCTAAAACCGCCTTGCTTGCACCAACTAAGGCAAGAGTATCGCATATTTGCTGGTAATCCTTGATATACACAAGCCTAACACCTTTTCTCAATGTTGTTTTAGCGTGAATTTCAAAATACTCAAGTAGTTTAATCAAATCAAATGCCAAACTATCAAAACCCAACACAAATTCTAAGTGATATCCACTATTTTTCTTTTCTTCATTTGAATATCTTTTTATAACAATATTGCTGGTGGCAGAGCTAACAAACGCACCCATAATATATGCCCTTTTGCAACACTCATCGGCAACAATGAAATCTGAAATCCCGTTATTCACAACCCTATCACTGCCATCTAATTGCAAAATTCCAAGATCCACCAAAATTCTATCGGTTATATCATATGGCAACGTGATTTTAAATCTATCATTTTTACTTGCATTAGAATCCTCTATTAATGCAAATTCACATTCCTCACCATAATACTGTTTTATTATTTCGTTAACCTTACTATATAAGTTTTTCAATTCGGTAAAAACTTCAACAACCTTATGACCGTTTTCACTTATGTTGATCTGCCCCGAACATTTAATTATTGCACTCAAAAAAGCAATCGCACAGCAGTCATTTTCAATATTAATTTTTAAAACTTCATTTCTAGCATCTGATGAAAACGACATTTTTACCTCAACTTATTTTATCACTCAAACCTTTTTGCAAATGTTGGAAGTTTGTTTATATTCGCAACAAGGTCTTCTGGTATATTATTTTTTTCTATTATGTTTATCCCTTTATGGCAATCTGCCACCCTTTCGGCATTATGAGCATCTGAATTCACAATAAACTGACAACCCATATCAACCAAAGTTTTAATTTCTTCTTTAGTTAAACAATTTTTTCTTCCGTTTAACTCAATATATATTCCAAGCCTTTTAGCAACTTCTCCAACTTTAGCAACATCAACTTTGCAAGAATAATTCAAGTGTGCAAGAATGTTAATGTTATTATTTTCCATCGCTTTGATATAACTTTCAGTATTTTTCTCAATTTGCTTTTTGCTCGTGTTCCTTAACTTCAAGTGTTTGAAAAATTTAACAAACGGAAAAGGTTTAGTAAAAAACTTACAACTTTTATGAGTTCCAAGCACCACATAGTCAAGCGACTTTTGGATACTTAGCGGAACATCAATTTCGCCTTTATCTGATATCAAGTTCGCTTCTATCCCCATTAGAACTCTAATAGGATGACTTGCATTAATAGCATTAACTTCATCTTGGATTTTAGGCAAGTCCTTTTTTGATATTCCATATTGATGATAAAACGCGTGTTCCGTTGAACCAATTTGCTTTAATCCTTTTATTAACCCAACCTGTGCATTATCTTTAATCGTGCTAACAGCATCTTTTGAAAATTTACTATGCACATGATAATCACCTAAAATCATTTTTCCTCTCCTATCACTTTTATTTCTGTTTCCAAATTTATATCTTTATTGACCTTAACGTACTTTTTGATAAAGTCTATCAAAACCATAACCTCATTAAATGTTGCGTTATTATAGTTTTCTATAAAATTTGCGTGCTTTTCACTTATCTTAGCACCACCACATGAAAAATTTTTTAATCCTAGCTCATCTATTATTTTACCTGCAGATTCATTCCCAACTTTCTTAAATATTGAACCCGCATTAAAAGTGTTTAGTGGTTGACTTTCTCTTCTCTTTTCCATAGTTGCTAGGGCAATTTCAAATAAGTTAACATTGTCAACCTTTTTTAAATCAAATTCCACCTCTAAAATTATTGCATTCGTTAACTTTTGAAAAACACTTTTCCTATAGCCAAACTCACATTCAGCATTTGAAAATTCTTTTATTTTTCCATCAACCATTGCAAGAACTGATTTAACCACCTTTGCCATTTCAAAGAAGTAGGCAGAAGCATTCATATAAACCGCCCCACCTATAGTCCCAGGAATTCCAAAGCCTTCTTCTATTCCTTGCAAATTGTTTTTGCATGCAACAGAAACAATTTTATTTAGCAAAGCCCCAGACTTTGCAATAATTAAATTATCATGAATTTCATAGCTAGAAAATTCATTTCCAATTTTTATAACTGCTCCATCAAAACCCTTATCTGAAATCAGAACATTGGTGCAATTCCCCAACACAACATATGGAATTTTCAAATCACTCAAAAGATGATAAACCTTAATAAAATGCTCCAGATTTGATGGTTCAATAAAAATTTTAGCCTTTCCACCAATTTTAAAACTTGTGATGCTTTTCATTTCAAAATTTGTTTTAAATTTCAAGCCATAAATTTTCTTTAAAGCATTTTTTAATTTTAACATCTTAACAAACATATTTTAACCCATAAAAATTATTTTTTCAATCTAAATTTTGCAATTACATAAATATTATTTATTATATATAAATAATGCGTTATAGTTACACATCATAATATTTATATAAACAAATAAAATTAAAAATTTAAATCTTCTTTTGAATTATTATGCCAAAGCACATTAAAATGTTAAAAAAGCAACTAGCAAAAGTTAGTTGCTTAAGTTTTACCAATACAAATTTTAATCATTATGAAAGTATTCATAAATATTTTTAGCAAGTTTCATTCCAATTCCATCAACTTGCATAAGTTCGCTTAAATTCGCTTGCTTTATTTTATCAATACTCTTGAAATGCTTAATAAGCTCAATTGACTTCTTTTTAGATATAAGTGGAATATTTTCAAGATCACTTGTTAAATTTTTCTTTTGCCTTAAAGACCTCTGGAAAGTGATTGCAAATCTATGGCTTTCATCTCTAACATTTTGAAGCAATTTCAAAGCATTCTCACGTTTGCTTATAATGATTGGGATGTTTGAGTCTGGCTTATAAACTTCCTCTAGCCTTTTTGCAAGAGATGCAATATCACAATCAAATTCAAGCTCTTTAAGCACATTATTTGCATATCCTAACTGACCTATTCCACCATCTATTAGAATTAAATTTGG
>JBNMHL010000007.1:0-40680 GCA_050872745.1 Clostridiales bacterium
TCCTATAGTTTATATTATCGGAAGTTGTCGGCAAACAGCCCGAAGGGATACTTGCCAGCAACTGATGTTAATTAAAACTGGAATACCTTGATTTATCAAGGAGTTGCGTTTAGCAACTTAAAATTTGACTTGCTCAAATTTTAACATCACATAGTTTATATTATGTATTTGTTCTTGATAGAGAATAGTAACACTACATTGTAAGAAGCAAACACAAATTTACGTCTATTTGGGTTTTGTATAAAACACTTACCATTAAGCGCATTAAAATATATTTACAGCAAAAACATTTATAAGAAAGTTAATTTCTAATTATAATTGAATCAAACCATTGTTCTTGAAATTCTGTAAGTGCACGAATTTGTTCATCTGTATAGTTTCTTCCCTTAGCCATAACAACCAATTTATCATCATTATCATTTGTTCTATGAATAATTGCGATAACTTCGCCTTCAAATTCCTCCAAGGGGATATGTTCACCTAAAACATATGCATCTAATTCTTCACCATCACCTGAAACTGTTTCCGGAATATATCCATAATTAACTTCATAAACAAAACCATGCTTAGGATGTTTTGTTCCTAACGGTCTATCCATTTTTACTTTTACTATTTGACCTAAATATTCTTCGTTCATACTTACCTTCGATATAAAGAATAATATTTTTTGGCTTAAAAGTCAATTAAACAATATTGTTTCCTCACTAATACTTTAATGATTTAGAATAACTAGAACATTGCAAGATGCTAAGCAAACATAACCATGTATTGATAAAACATGGTTTTTTGCTGGTTTTAATTGTATTAGTTCTTGCCACTTTTTTTATATAAAACCTAATCGTTATTGCTTCGTTTGGTTAAAATATCGTTAAATTTTTTATCATATTCTTCTTGAGTAATTTTCTTTTCGTGTAATTGTTTTTTTAAATCTAAAACTAAGTTTGCGGTGTTTTCAATATCGGATTCTGTTAATTCTGTGTTTGCAATTGTTGCATCTGTGTTTTCAAATGTTTGTGTTTGTTGGTTGAATTGGTTGCTATTTTCAAGTGATTCCAAAATTGTTTTGTTATAAAGTAAAACGGCAATAAATGCGAAAAGACATGGAAGAATTGATAGCCCAAATAAAAACTGAATTACTAAAATAAATATTAGGGTTTTGCTACTTCCGCTAATAACCTTTCTCGACTTAGAAAGATTTATATAACTTCTTCCAGCAAAGAAATTTATAACACAAGCAAATAGGGCTGTGATAACGAAGTCAAACATTAAAACTTCTAATTCAGCTTCGGTTACGCTAACATATATACTTGAGTAAACTGTTTTAACTAAGTCTTCCACGAATGATATTTGGAAAATAACTGCAATTGAAATAATTAAATCAAGTGCAAAAAAAATAAAACTTAATATTCCCGCTATTTTAAAAAATACTTTTGTTGATTTAGATATATTTTGATTCATTCTTGTTCCTTAACTATGTAAATTTTTATCATATTATTATATGTTTTTTAAATTACTCTTATTATTTTATCAAAAAATAATAAAATTTTCAAGAAAATATGTTAATATTAATAGTGTTAGATTAGTTGATAAAGTGTTAATAAATCAATTTTAAGGTATTAAATGAAAGAAGTGAGAGAAAATGAATAGCATAGAATTTTTACTTAAAAAACCCATAGCCCACCGCGGGCTTCATAACAATAAATTTTTAGAAAACACAATTGAGGCGTTTGAAAATGCAATTGATAATGGTTACCCAATAGAGCTTGATGTTCATTTAGTTAAGTGTGGGGATATTGTTGTTTTTCATGATGACAATTTAAAGCGAATGTGTGGAATAAATAAAAGGATAAATAAACTAACACTTCCACAAATTAAAGAGCTAACATTGTTTGATGGGAGTTCTACTATCCCAACACTTAAAGAAGTTTTAGATGTTGTTCAAGGTCAAGTTCCTCTTCTAATAGAATTAAAAAACGAAAGCAACCCTAAAAAAACAGTTATAAAAACTTTAGAAGTTTTAAAGGGATATTGCGGGGAATATGCTTTGCAAAGTTTTAGCCCGCTAAATCTTTTATGGATTAATAGGCTAGCACCCAACATTCCAAAAGGGCAGTTATCTAGTTTCCATAAGAATTCAAAAAACCCTATTAAGGTTATGATTAAAAAACTTAGATTTTATAATTTAACAAAGTTTGATTTTATAACATACGACATTGATAATTTGCCAAATAAATATGTGGAAAAATTTAAAAATTTGCCACTTTTAACTTACACAATTAGAACCAAAGAAGAAATATTAAAAGCAAAAAATTTAACACAGAACTATATTTTTGAAAATATAATTCCATAGTTATAATTAGAGGTAATTTGTTTGCCTAAGTTTAAATGCTATTGAAAAAGAAAAAGATAAAGTTTAATAGAAATTTTAATGAAAATTGGGTATTGACAACCCAATTTTTTTGTGTTAACATTTTATCGGAATTAAATATTAATAATATTATGAAATAAAAGGTGGGAATTATTATGAGTATTGTTAAAAATAGTATTGATTTAATAAAAAGAGCTGAAATGCTTCAATCAGCATATGATTCAACTAAGCAAAGAGCAGACTTAAATTCAGAAGATGATTTATATCAGGTTAGTTCGTTTGTGTCTAAAAGCGGAGAGTCTTTTAATCTTTATAGTCATAAAGTTGAAGCGTGCAAAAAAAATCAAAAGTATGATATAATTAGCAAAGCGGTTTTTGCAGATGGCACAGAATATATGATAACTGAAATGCCAGCAACAAGTTTCTTTTGGATTTCTACTTTTGAAACTCAACGTGCTTTGCATCTTGATGCTCCAACAACTTTAGACTTAGAAAAAGATATGTATGTGGTTATGGATTGTGATAAAACTATAGATCCTGTTATTGCTTGCAAATACACAACCCCAAGCATTATCAGGCACTTTTTGAGAAATAATAACTTTAAGTGTGTTAGTGATATCAAAAATGACAATAAATTAAGAAAATATCTTAATGCTAAGGAAAGATTATTAGATATTGATGTTGCTAAGAAATATATTGAAGATAAAATGGCAGAAAAACAAGAGTCAAGAAAAGATTCTGATCCAGTTTTTGATAAGAATCAACCAGAGTATTTCAGTGTTTTTGAAAAAAGAGCAAATGATGTTGATGTTGTGCAAGATATAAACTCTATTCCTGGTGGAACAATGGATATTTATCATCAAAGAAGAGGATTTGAAACTTTGCATTCAGGTTCAAATTCATCAGACATAAATTCAATTATGGGTGAAGGTATTGAATTTATTGCTCGTGATATTAATTCAATTCCAGGTGGATTTGATAACCGTGAGTTTATATCAGATTTTGTTTCTTGCAATATTGGAACTGGAAGCGTTGATATAAATAGCATTCCAGGATATGCCGAACCTTTTGAAGATAATCAAATCGATGATCAAGAAGATTGGATTGAAACAACATCAGAATTTGGTTGTGTTAGCCCCCTAACAATCACATCTAAAGAAGACAAGGTTGGCAGTGAGCCAAGTGATGAATCAAGAGAAGATAGAACTTTTGATTTTGACAATGACTGGAAAAACTGGACAACAGATATGGGGCTTTAAAATAAATATTAAGTGTTAAAAGGCTTGTTTAAAAGCAAGCCTTTTTTGTTGTGGTTTAAATCTGATTAGTTTTTGAAATTTAGTTTTTTTGTGTTGCGTAACATACAAGGTGATTACTATAAAGATGTGTGGAGAGGTGGGGCGTTTCCCCTTTGATGGAATCAAAGGGGTGTGCTTGATAAATCAAGCACAATAATTTGCAAAGCAAATTATGAACGCCCCACCGCCAACCGCGAAAATCCAATTTTATAATCAAACCATAACCCAAATAAAAGTTAATAAAAAAGCCAAAATAAAACTAATAGAATTATAATAATTGTTTTTTTTTAATCATTGTGATAAAATAAAAAAAAATTTGGAGTTTTGAATATGGCAGAGAATTCGTATATTGAGAGCAAAATAAATAAATTTATGAGTGATAAATCTCTTGGAATGCAATTTCTTTTTAGTGATGATAAGTTTATGTCTCATTTTAGCAGTCAAGATAGAGTTTATGCAGCTATTGCTCTTGCAATGAAAGGTTCACTAAACGAGGCTTATGCTTTAGCTGATATAAATACTAAAGATGCTGATGAAAATATAAAAGGCTCTAGCTTGGGTGTGATTTCTGGAGTTAATAGGGAAATTTTCAACGATGAGGGTTTAAGGGAATTTGCTTCGGGCACACTAAATTTATCTGCTGAAGAACTTCAGAGTTTAACATCAAGGCTTATTGATTATTCAAGGAGTGAGGGAGCAGTCCAAGAAGCGTTATTTCAACCATTTATTGATATGAGAGGTGGAGTTAAAAATATCAACACTCAATCATTAACAAATTTTATTGCAGGCTCTTTTTTAGGCAATGCAACCCTTTTTGAACCAAATGGTGAGTTTGTGAAAGGAACAAACATTCCTGCAAGTGATTTTGCTGTGTTTATTAGGCAAGGTTTCAGCGCAAACATGGCATCTGCAGTGGGCTCAATTATGAGTTCTGCTAGTGGCTTAGCCACCCTTCTTTCAGAACAATTTCAAATTCAACAAAAATTAAATAGAGAAAATATAGATGGTAACTCGCGTGCGGAAGTAACTGAAAATGATATAGCAAGATTGATAGCGGTTAATTCAGCTGCAAGTGACACTCTTCTTAGATTACACACTGAAAGTGAATTGAATCAAATTCATGCTGGAAGTATCGTTGGAAAAGTTAAAGTGCTAGGAATGCAAGAAAATGCTAAAAGAAATTTTGATTCTTTAAGTGTAATGCGTGAGTTTATAAATCAATCAACTAAAGAGGGTATTTTTGAATCAACAGCAGGCCTTGAAAAAGCAGTAAAGAAAATCAATGATTTTTTAGAATCTCAAAGCTTAACTGATGGGAACTTGTCTTCTTTGCAAGATGAAGTAATTAAAGAATTATCAGATAATTCCACAGCATCTAGTATGTTGTCTGTGATAAAAGGACTAAGACCATCTCAAATGGCAAATGCGTTAGTTTCTGCTGTGGAAACAACTTTAAATAATGGACAATACACAGGTAGCTCAGGTTCAAAACAACTAGTGTTAGATAATATCAAAAAATCACTTTATCCATATGTTAATGGAAGCGCGTTTTATGATATGCCAGTGAATGCAAACTTAAATTCGGATATAAAAGCGATAGATAGAGATTGTGATTCTCAAAGAGTGCTTAGGTTTGAGCAGGGTATTAGAGAATGCGATGAATTTATTGCTGGGTTCATTGAACCAAAACCAGAGAGTGTTGATTCACGAACCTATGAAAGCGCATGGAGAAAAAATCCATTCCAATTTTTGGCAAAAGAACATAAAGAACATTTAGTAAGGGTGTTGTTAGATAGACCTTCATATTTTGGACTTAAGGGTGGAAACTCAAGAGTTTTGGCTGTTAGAAGGCAAGAAATTATGTCATTAATGAATGGTCAAGAATCTAACATAACTTCAGGTGAATTGTATACGCTTCTAGGTCATTATAAAGTAGGAGTAACGGGCTCTCCTCAAGATGATATGTTAATTTCATCTATAAGATCGATTTGCACAAGAATGGATTATGCAGAAAGAAGGAGTTCGATTATAAATTCAAGAGTTTTAGAAAATTTTGATTTGGCAGATTTGAATTTAGCAGCAGATAGAACTTTAGAACAATTTGAATCAATGAATGAAACAACAAGGTCACAAGTTCAAGATGCAAGGCTTTTCTTGATTGAAAGAAATCAGAGAGAAGAATTGATGGATAACTTGGAAGATGAAGTAACTAATATAATTTCTAATCCAGATCAGTGTTCAAAGTTTTTCTCACCAGAAGAACTTCAAAGAATTAACGCTTTAGAGCCAAGGGCAAGAGAAACTGCATTGCGTGAGCAAATAACATCTCAAAAACTACAAGAATTTTCTCTTTACTCATATCGAGATATAACCCGCACAAATAGTGCTGGTGAAACTATCGTAGTTCACACACTAGTCAACGAAAAAGGTGAACCAGTTTTATCGCAAGAAGCATTAAATCGAGCAGTAGCTCAATCGGAGTCCGACTTAAACTCACTATATGAATCTGCTCAAGAAACTCAACAACAGCACAAAAACATTGCTGAAGGGAAAATTGATGGAAAAATTCATACTTTCTCTGAGCCTCAATATGTTCCAGAAAAATCAGCACCTTTGAAAAAATCTGTGCTTGCAAATGAGAAAAAAGCACAAGCAGAAATAGATAAAGCAAATAAGTTGCTAGATGAACAAAAAAAGGTTAAAGAGCAAGAAGAAAAAGCAAAGTTAAGCAAAATTGCTAAAAGGTCAGAAGCAGTTGCACAAGGTGAACACAGAATCATGGCTGGATTGATTTATTTCCTTGGCAACCCAGATAACGTTATTTCAGCTTCTGGTTATATGGCAAGTATGGCAGCTAGAGTTAACGCAACTTTAGCATCGCATAAAACTGTGGAACGAACTTTCCCTGGATTGGGAGTGTGTGAAGGTGGAATTCATAGAGATACCACTAATAGCCTTTATTCAAAGTATTCAACTGCCGATGATGTTCGCAATATGCAAAGAGCATTCAAAGATAATGGTGCAAACTTTATAACCGCCGCAGCAAATAGGTTAGAATATAAATTTATGAAAGGTGCACTAACTGGCGATGCTATTAGGCATATGTTAACTGATCAAAAATACTTAAATTACATGGGCATTCAAGATCCAAGAGGGCTTCTTGAAGAATTAGAGAAAAGAGGAATTGCAGTTCCATCTCTAAGCCATGATGGTGAGATCAAGCAAGATATCAACTATGGTGATAGGAATGAATACCAAAGATTTGAAGAATCATTCCAATCTATGCTTAAAGCACAAAAACTAAACTTAGATGAATCAACTCTTGCATCCTTAAGTGATAGTGAGAGAAAAATATATATTGAAAAAAGAGATAATTTCTATAAAAGATTTATTGATGCTAGAATGTTTGAAACTGATGGTTCAAAATTAAGACCATCAGAAATGAAACAGCTATTCTTAACGGGTGCCTTAAAAGATGCACCAAAAAGTGTTAGAATTTGGTACAACGAAAAGTTAAAGCAAACACTTGCAGTGGATCAATTTGGTTATTATGATCAATATAGGGATTCGAAAGAATTCTTGGAAATAGATAATCAAAGTTCTATAGAATTTGATGTTGAAAAGTATAAAGCAACGCTAAAACAAGCTTTTGGATATCTACCACCAGATTCTTTTGAAACTGATAAGATAGAAAGTTATGTTAATTTGTTAAGAGATGCTGGAGCTGATGTTTCTGGATTTGATCTAGGAACCGGCGAGGACAAAAAAGTTATATTAGATTTACTTGATATCAAGGGCCAAACACTAGAAAGTGTTAGTGCACTAGAAGAAGAAATCAATAAATCCGCTCAAGAAAGATTGAAAGATGCAAAACAAATTGGTTTTGTTATAGGTGATGAGAGCAAAAAAGAAGCATATGCCATAAGTGGCTTGATGAAAGATAAAGATGGAAACCCAATGGTGTATTCGGCTATGCTTGAATATAAAGATCGCTTAAAGGCTTCTGATGATCCAATTTCTGGCAGTGAACAAATGAATGCTTATTTAGTTAATAATGCTCCATTTATAGATGCAATTCGTGGTGCAAAACTTGCTTTTATAAAACAAAATAGAACAACGAAAGAAACTTTCACTAATGCTATGGCAGAAATGTTTAAAGAAATTGATAGATCATATCCAGATGAAAGCCAGGAAAATAAAGAGGCATTGTTTAGGGATCTATTGGAAAATGAAGGCGTGGTTGGATTGATTGCTGGAAAAGATGGCAAAGTTCAATTTGAAGGGTTTGAAAAACCTATTAAATATATGAAAGAACCTATCGTTTCTAAGGAAGTTTCAAAAGTTGATTTAATAACTGAAAATGTTGGTGGCGTTGTGATTAACCCAACTCAATATGGAAGTATTTTGCCACTTAGCGTGAAAGACCAAATCAAAATGAGCGGAAATATATCACCAAATGTTAAAAATTTTCTTGAAGAAAACTCAAAGTTTATTGAAGAAGTTAGATATGCTAAAGTTGATTTAATATCAAGTGGAAGTGTTGATGCGTTTGATAAATCAATGCAAAAAATCGTTGGAGAGATTTACAATAAATTTGGTACGGATAGAGCAAAAGCTCGAGAAACAATGGTTGCTATTATGCAGATGGAAGATGTTGATAAACTTTCAGAGAGTGCGATGAACATTAGCGATCCAAATATCTTGAGAGTGATGGGCGAATATGAAAGAGGATATTTCTCACAAGACTTATTTGAGTCTTTAAAAACTCAAAATCCAGTTGCAAACATTTTAAAACCTGCCGTAGTTAAAAATGGTGAATATTATGCAGTTAACGGTCATGCTGCAACTCAAATATTATTAGGTGGAAAAGATGGTTTCATAGAAAAACTTTCAAGCATAAAAGATGCTTATTATAATGGCGATGGAACGAGAGTTATCAATGGAAATGTTGTTCCAGAACATAAAGGTGATAAGGCTGTATTTTGCGATAGACTTGCTGATTCAATAAAACAAGAATTGAAAGCTATTCAAGCAATTAAAGATCCTTTAACTAAAAAAGCAAGAATGCTTGCATTTAAAAATATCTTATATCAACAAGGTATAACTGATTTCTTGCAACAAGACAAAGATGGAAATAGTGTTTTAATGGTTGTTAAAGATGAATTAGTTGATGAGAATGAGAAACTAAGGCAAGATGATTTGAGGATTGAAAAGGATATTGACCAGGCAAATGAGGATGGGTTATACAAAACTGAAAGCGAAGTTAATGACACTATAGACAATTTATTAGATAATCCTGATAAAGCTCAAGATGAATTAATTGAACTGGTTGGAGATAAGGAGTTTCAAGATAAAACCGATATTAAAGATTTAAAAGCTTTGGAGATTGAAGAAATTTTGGATAATTCTAGAGATTTTGAGGTACCAGCACCAGAGCAAGAATCAATAGATGCTCAACTAGATCCGCAAATGCTAAATCCAACGTTCGATGAAGATGGTTATGGTGGTGGGATGAGTTAATACTTAGATGGTTTTGTGTGGTGCTACTATTGTTTTGATGCGTGTTAAAAATTAAAAGCGAATCAAGGTGTTTAACAAATTGATTTATCAAATTAGCTAATGATTCAAAATCACGGCGGTGACATAGCAAAATTAACGCTATGAAAATGTATTTTATGAGCGCTGAATTGATATATGGGTGAGTTTTATGGACTATGAATTTAATCATGAATTAGATATAATTGAAAGCGGAAATTTAAAAGAAGATATTTATATGGCTGTGAAATTAGAACTGAGTGACTATTTTCATGCTAAATATAAAATATACTTAGATGAATTTTGTGATGAAGAAAATATTCTCATTGCAAAGTTTTATAGCGAGTATTATCAATTGCTTAATAGATTATCGATTATTGCGAAGAATAAAACGATTAAAACTTTTCGTGAATATGCTTATTCGTTCCGCTCAGGACTTTTCGATGATAAAAATAGTGAATTAAACACACTTTTAACCACACTTCGTGAAATTGATGACTTGATTATTTCGTTTTCTTATGATATAATGAAAAGTGTTAAAGATGGTGGAATTCAATATAAAACGAGTGCGGGTGTGTTCTCAATAATAAAACAATACTTTAAAACAGAGAAAAATCGCAGGTATGAAGGGTTTGAGAATCTACTAGAAGCTTTGTATGATATAACATATCGTGCAATGCGATTAAAATATAAGGAGAACAAATATGGCAAAAAATAGCAACATCTATAAGTTTGATATCATTGAGAGAATTATTGGTGAAATTGATTTCACAACAAAAGAAGAGGTCGTTGAGTTTGCAAGTAAGATGAAAGAAGTTGCAAATGAGAACCCAAACTACGATAAAGTTGTTAAACAAGCATTTAACGATGCTTATCGTGAAATCAAAGAAGAATTAACGCTTGATAACTTAAAAGAAATTAAAAAGATAATTGATAATAATTAATTTGCTTTAAAGTTTCCTTTGTTATGATGACAGCGCTAAAAAAGATGTTTATTATTAATTTTTAGGATTAATGATAAGCATCTTTTTTGTTGCTGAGTTTATTTATTAATATATTTTAAATTATTAAACTATTTGGAATAAGTGCTATTTAATTAATTATAAATTAAAATTAAATAACGGCTTTAGTTAGCATTCTTGGGCTATCTGGGTTGTTTCCGAGTTTAAGGCTTGTGTGATATGCCAAATATTGGAAAGGAATTATGCTTGCGCATAGTTTTAATGTGTTAGATAGTTTTGGAGTTTGTATAAATATATCGTAATTGCATTTATAGTGCTTCTTGCTTAGTGATGATACTAACACAACTTTAGCACCTGTTTCCTTTATTTTGTTTATGATATTTGCTGTATTGTTTGTGTTAGAAAGTTGGTTGTTTATGATAACGACTAGGCTGTTATTGTCATAAACTGCCATTGTGCCGTGCGGTATTTCCATTGTTGGTATTGCAATTGTGTTGATGTAGCATGTTTCTTTAATCTTCAAAGCACTTTCTTTTGCTAACACATAATCAAAGCCAGAACCAGCAAAGTATATCGTTTTATAGTTTGATATTAAATTGCTTAAGTCTTTAATTTCTTCAAGTTTTAGGCTTTCAAATTTGCCTTTTTTAATTGTGTTTATTTGTTTGCTTATAAATTTATTGAAGTGGGCAATGGTCTTTGATTTTATGTATTCATTGAATATCATAAATGCTAGAATTTGGCAATTAAATGCCTTCGTGCTAGCAACAGCTAATTCTTCGCCAGCCTTTAATGATAGATAATATGTTGCGCGTTTGTTTAAAATGCTGTTTTCGTTGTTAGTGATAGCAAGAGACCTTAATTGATATTTGCAAATAATATCAAATGCTTTTAGCACATCGGTGGTCTTTCCGCTTTGGGAGATAAAAATATAAAGTGTTGAAGATGAAATAAAGTGTGTTGCCTCGCTAAACTCATGAGCAAGTGTTATATCGCATGGGATATTGAGTTGTTTTTCTATAAGTATTTTTCCTGCTAGGCCCGAATGGTAGCTAGTTCCGCAAGCGATTATGTGGATTCTATTAAACATCTCGTAAAAGTTGCTAGGAAGTTTATAATTGAGTTTATTTTTAAACGATAATAAAGTGTTTATTAAACCAACTTGGATTTCTGAGATTTCCTTGAGCATATTTGCACCATTTGTTGTTTCCATTTTTTTAGCTCCTAAATTATTTTTTCTGTGTTTTAGTTTATATGCTTAAAAGTGTGTAAATGTTAATAATGTTTTTTGAGTTAGGCTTTAATTAAACTTGTGTTATTTTTATTAAAGTGTTATTATTTAAATCTCTACAATAATAAAAATATCAATTCTGTGCTTATATGAATGTGAATTAAATATGGCAAGTTTATAGATATGGTGTTGTTATAATTGACAAGTTCGATAAGTAAGGATTGATATATAATGCATTTGTTATGTTTTTAGTCACTAAAGGAGAAGATATGGAAATAGTTTTAGGTGAAAAAGAAATTGTTGATGTGTGTGAAAAAATTGGCGCTGAGTTAACAAAAAAGTTTGAAGGTAGGGAGCCTATTGTTGCTTGTGTTTTAAAGGGCGCTTGTCCATTTCATAATGAATTAATAAAGCATATAAAGTTGCCGATTCTTGTTGATTATATTAGAATGTCAAGTTATAATGGTGGGTTTGAAACTAGTGGAAATGTTAAAATGAAAAAAGATTTTGAATATGATATAACTGGCAGAGATGTTGTAATTGTTGAAGATATCATTGATAGTGGATTAACGATGAGTACTCTTAAACCAATTTTAGAATCTAGAAATCCAAAATCGATAACATTTGTTACAATGCTTGATAAGCCATCAAGAAGAAAAGTTGAGTTTAAGGCTGATTATGTTGGAAAAACTATTGATGATTTATTTGTGTTAGGATTTGGTCTTGATGTTGATGAGAAATATAGAAATTTAAGAAATGTTTATACATTTGATCCTAACTATAATTATTTTGAATAATTTAAATTTTGAGTGTGATAAAAAAACAACTAAGCAAAGTGAAGTCTTAGTTGTTTTTTTGTGATGATAAAGAAATTGAAAGTGTTGTATTTTAAATAAGTTATATTTAATAGTATATTTATTAAATGGAAGGTTATTTGTTTGATACATTGATAATAATTGCAAAACGTAACTTTAAATTACTGTCGTTAGTTGAGATTAAGGCATAACATCACTTAATATTGTCACGAAGTATATTGTTGATGGCAATAACTGCGCATTTTGTTTATAGCTCATTGTTTTCAAAATATCGTACTAATTGCTTTTGAGCGTGTTCAGTTTTTGCATACATAATCCATCTTATTTGAGCAATATTGTTGCAAAGCCCTGATTTCTCATCTTTATCAATAATCAAATTTACTTTGTCACCTGCGGATAAAACTGTGGAAATGTGGGAGATTGTTGGGGCATCGTTTAGGTAGGCACCTTTGCAAGCGAATCCAAAATCGTTGTGAATTCTAAAGGCAAAATCTAAAATAGTTGAGCCTTCTGGCATGTATATAATTTCGCTACTTCTAGTTAACACTCTTATATAGTTTGTTGAAATATTTCCCGTTGTGTTTGGATCAATATAACTAATGTCGTAGTTTTTGGTAAATCCGTTTTTATAAATATTGTAATTTTTTCTATTAAAAATATAAAGTTGATATTTATTCCTATAGTTATCTTCCACAACTATATATCGGCTTCCAGTGAAGTCATCTATTCCATAACCGATTATTTTAATTAAGTGAGATGTTTTTTCTTCTGTTAAGTAGTTGAAAACAAAATCTGTTAAGTATCTTTGATTTCGGTTGTTTTCAAAAACAAAGTATAATTTATTTATGTTCAATTTAACAAAGTAACTTTGCTTAACATCGAAAAGTGATTTAACTTCCAACACATCTTTCATTATGTTATATGTTTCAAGTTCGGTGCACTTATGAATATTGATCTTGAATGAATCTTTGAAATTTCTTCTTTTTGCATATTCGCCAAAGTTTATTGTTAAGTCGTTGATTAACGATTTATATTTGTTTTTATTGTAACAATGAAACTTGTTATATAGAAGCTGGTAATTTTGAATGCTTAATTGATTTTGAATTTTAAAACATTCGTTTGTGATTTTTGAGTAAAAATAATTGCACTTTAAAATTTTTAAAAAAGGAATAATCCATCTCTCGGTTTCCTTAACTTTGGCTAGTTGTTTATAAACGGGGAAGCTCGAGATTGTTGTTAAATTGTGAAGTCTATCAGCAAACTTAATAAAAAACGCATAAAGATTTTCTTTGCCAATAGAAATTAACTTTTGAAATGTTAATTCTTCTTCAAGCATTTTCGTTAGTTCGGTTTTATTAGCATCTTTGCTTTCTATTGCTGTAACACCATCAACAATTTTGGCAATTGTTGGATTAAAGTCCTTTTTAATTTCTTCGATTGTGTAACCGCAATCTTCCACTGTGTCGTGCAAAAGCGCTCCTGCAATAACATTAGTGTTAAAGTCTAGCCTTTCCAAAATTTCAGCAACTCTAACTGGGTGCAAAATGTATGGATCGCCAGCTTTTCGAAATTGGTTTGCGTGCAATCTTTCTGCTGTTTCAAAAGCTTTATAAACATTTATAATGTCTATGGCTTTCTTTTCTTTAAGGCGTTCTATCATATTTTGAAAAATGATTTTATAATCTTCCATAATTAATCCTATTTTAATTTGATTTGTTTAAGGGGTGAGTTATTCATCTTTTATGATCCTATAATAATCGTCATCTTCGGTGTTTGAAACTTTGGCAAATCTAAACATATTTGCATCTATTAAATCAATTAAGATGTTGTTTAGGCTGTTTTCAAAGATTTTCTTTTTTTGATATTCGCTTAAATCGTCTTTGATATTGTCGTTTTTAATATAAAGATTTTTAAATAAATTTAAAAGTTGCTCAGATTCAACCTCCACATTAACATCACTAACGCCAAGCGATAGCATATTATAGATTTCACCATCTGGAATCTTCAAAATCTTTTTAGAAAGAAGAATGAATTGAATGCAAGGCATATGTTCTCTTCCGCGAGAAACTGAGTTTGCTGTTCCAAGTCCGCCAATATATTCTTTATTGCTAGGAGGGTTGTTTAAAATTATTAAACTTTGGTCGTTTAATAGGTCACTCTTAAGATAGATAAATATTTGTGTTAGGCTTGTTTCTATATTGCCAGTGTAGCATTGTTCGTTTTGTGTGTGAAGAGCTTCTCTTTCGCTTAGTGGTGTTTCATCTAGTGTCTGTTTAAATGTTTCGGCAAAATCTCTCTCTTTTATAAAGTTGCACACAACTCTTAAACCATTTCCGCTTTCGTTTGCAAGAATTGTTAAAACACCATATTTTAGGGTTGATTTAGAGAAACTACTAACTTTGCCTTTGTATTCGCTAGAATTATAGCAATATAAAATATATGTTCCGATGAATTTTCTAAGGCTTTGATTTAACTTAATCTTTTCTTCTGGTGCCATAAAATTTATGTTTTTAAAACAAAAATCATCTATGCTATAGCCGTAATTTTTTTTAATTTCACACAAAAAATTTAGGCTAGGCTCTAAGTTTTTGTTTAAATACATATTAATTGTTGCGGGCGATACGTGTGTGGCATCGCTCAAATTTCTTTGGGTTAAATTATTGTTGGTCATTAAATTTTTCAAGTTTGAAATAAAGATAGAATTATCCATAAAATCTCCATATTTTGTTATAATTTAACCTATTATAAATCATTCTAAACAAATATGCAATAACTTAAACATAAATTTAGGTTTTTAAACCAACATTTTTTAGTGTTGCCTTATGGTGTGGATTTTGAAGTGATGTTTAGTTAAATTGGTGTGATAATATAATTAAAGGAGATTTTTGAATTGTAGTGGAAAAAATAAATATTAATGGGCTGGTTATTAATATATTAAATAGTATCCACATAAAAAAACAATTGTCACTCTATTGTGTATTTTAAACATTTATGATATAATTTAATTATTCAATAGCAAATTGAATAAATTAAACATATCTTGATTATGTGAAAATGCAAAAGTATCAAACGCGGAAAGCATAATTGAATGATAAAAATAAGATTAAGTTTGGATTAGTATTTTTTTAAACGAAAATTAGAAATAAATAAGAATAAAAGGAGAAGATAATTGAAGAAAGTTAAAATTATGTACGACTTTGATGGAACGCTTAGCCCGCTAAATATGCAAGATTTTACCTTGATTAAGGAATTAGGTTATGATAATCCAGATGATTTTTGGAAAGTTTCAAACACGCCTGTGTTTGAGCAAGATATGGATAACGTTTTGGCATCACTTTGGACTATTCAAAGATTGGCGAAAGAAAAAAACATTAAAGTAACTAAAGAGTGGCTTAAGTCTCATGGAAAAAACATTGAGTATTATAAAGGTGTGGAGTCTTACTTTAAAAATTTAAATCAATATGGGAAAAGTAAAGGTGTGGAAGTTGAGCACTATATCATAAGTGCGGGCTCAAGAGAGATAATTGAAGGCACTAAAATAGCAAAATATTTTAAAAATATTTATGCATCATTTTATGCTTACGATGATAACGGAGAAGCGTACTATCCTTGTCAGGTTATAAATTTCACAAATAAAACCCAATTTTTGTTTAGAATTGAAAAAAATGTTATGGACTACACTGATAATAGGGTTAACGACTATTTCAAGCCAGAAGAAAGATTTCCATTTGCAAATATGGTTTATATTGGCGATGGATTAACAGACATACCTTGTATGCGTGTTGTTAAGGAAAAGGGCGGAACAAGTATTGCCGTTTATAACCCTGAAAAAGATAGTTCAAAGGCTATTGCAAAATCGATTTACGATGCTGGCAGAGTTCAAATATATGCTCCAGCTGACTATTCAAAAGGTAGCGAATTATTTAAGTATTTGCAAGGAATTATCGATAAAGTTGCACTAAGCGACTAAATAAATTTGATTGAGAATTGATTAATAGATAGTTATAGTTTTATTTCGAATAATTATAAAAATAAAGACCATTTTGAAAAATGTGAAACAATCTCAAATGGTTTTTATTTTTTTTATAGAACTTAGCTCTAATTTTATCGAGTGAGTTAATTCTAAAAAAATAATAAGTCCTATTAATTTGACAAAATTATGCCATATTTATAAAATAGTAGTAAATTTAATATTAGATGTTTTTCTTTTTTGAATTAAATAAGATGATGGCGGTAAGTGATAATTAAATGTGATTTGATTTGAAAAAGTAAACGATTGGAGAATGGTATGGCAGATTTAAAAATTGGGGTGGTTGGTTCTGGAGCCGTTGGTGGAGTTATTGCAACAATACTAGCGGAAAGCGGTTTTAATGTGGAAATGTTGTATAAGCACGAAGATGGGCTTATGATGGATAATTATGTTAATATGGATGTAATCGGTGTGTTTGGAGAGCATAGTTATCTTGTGAAATCCGTTAAAAGTGTGGATGAGTTTAAAGAAAAAAAAGATGTCATTTTTGTTACCACTAGGGCATATTCGGTGGCAGAGAATGTTAAAAACGTTGTGCCTTATTTAAGTGAAAATGGAATTGTTGTGGTTGCGGGAAATGTGTTAACGTATCAAGATATTAGGCAATATCTTCCGCTTAGTAGAGTTGTTTCAATGTTTATTGAGTGGAGCTCGGTTAGAATTAGCCCATGTAAAATAAAAGTGCTATCGCAAGGCAAAACAACAATCGGAATTTATGATAAAACGGCTAGGCCATTTTTGGGTATTGTGAAGGCATTGTTGGAGCGAATATCAAAAGTTGAAATATCGGAAAATATGCTTGAATTCACGTTAAGCAGAATTGTAATGAATTCAGCAATTTCAGCAATTGGGGCAATTTCAGGTTTGAGATTAGGAAAGTTTTTGGATGATAAAAATGGCAGAACGTTATTTAAAAATCTTATCAATGAAGCAGTGATGGTGTTCAACGAGCTTGGCGTTAATATTCCAAAGTATCACAACCAATTGGATTATTATAGATTTGTGGACAACACATTCAAAGGCAAATTATATGCCCGCAAAATGATGAACTTAATAAAGAAAAATAATGGCTATTTAATTTCTTCTATGTTAAATGATTTGGATAACGGAAAGAAAACTGAAATAGATTATTTAACAGGAAAAATTTGTAGGCTTGCAAAAGTTAAAAATGTTTCAGTTCCATATTCTGATCAAGTAGTAAGGATAGTGAAAGAGATTGAGAAAGGGAACAGAACTATATATAAAGAAAATATTGATGAGGTTTTAGAGTGTGCTAAAAACTAAGATAGAATTATGCTTTTATGAGTTTGAGAAATAAAATTTATTTTTAAGTTATATATATGGTTGCAAGCATTCAATAGGATCAATAAACAACAAAATTTACGAAACAATTGAGTTGAAAATTTTAAAATAAGTTTGACAAATTTTTAAGTGATGGAATATACTTAATAGAAAAATAAAGAGAAAGGAAAATTTTATGATAATTGACGAAATTAAAAAAGCTAATATTCAAGCAATGAAAGATAAAAATGTTAATGCTAGAAATATTTATGGAATTTTAATTAACAAACATCTTCAAGCAACAATTGATAGCAGAACATCTGGCAAGCCAGTGGAAGATGCAGATATGGTTAGAATGATTCAAAAAACAATTAAAGAGCTTGATGAGGAAGCAGAAAACTATAAAAAAGTTGGAAATGAAGAAGAACATAAAAATATTTTAGAGCAAAAAAGTTTAATTGAAAAATATTTGCCACAACTTTTATCAAATGAAGAAATAAAGGCAATAATTGAAACTTTAGAAGATAAAACGGTTCCAAGCGTTATGCGCCATTTCAAAACAAATTATAATGGTAAAGTTGACATGAAGGCTGTTAGTGAAGTTTTAAAGAGTTTAAGTTAATATGCTTTATTTTTTAACTTTATTAGTTAGTTATTGAAATATCACAAATAAAGCCCTAACATTATTAGAAATGTTAGGGCTTTATTAAGTTTATTAAAAAATAATGATAAAGGTGAAAATTTATTAATACATTATTGCTTTTAATCTAGTTATATTTTAGAAATGTGCAATAGATACCTAATGATTATTAATAAAATAAGGTAAAACTATATATTTAACAAGCGATATTGATTAAAATGCTTTGGAATAAAAATAGCTAAAAATAAAAAGAAAAACAGCGAGATTTATCTCACTGCTTTTCTTTATTTAATCTATATACGCATTTGATTAAATTTTCCACTTCATTTTGATTATAATCATAATAAATAAAAAAGCAAAGCAATTTTAATAGGTTGACTAAAATTTTGAAATGTGAATGCTTGCTCAATAGTTCGTTTTAAGTCTTTCAAAGATTAGTTGATCTTGTTTGGGATATATTTAATAATTAAAATTAATTCTATTAGTTTGAAAAAACACTATAATGTGATATAATCAACAAATAATTGAGAATAATCCTTATGAATAGTCTTTAGTTAAATCTAAATGAAATGGAGCTTAACTTGCAAGAAAAAATTGAATTTAGCGTTAGAGCGAGAGATAAGAAAAAAGATATTCCAATCGCATTTATGTTTATTTGCGGTGTTTTTATTGCGTGGCAAGTTTTGCTCACAAATTTAACAAAGATTAATTTATTGGGAAGTAGTTTTGAAGTTGATTCCAACACTTTAGCAATAGTGCTTATGTGTGTTAGTGTTGTGGGATTTGTTTTGGCATTTGCATTTAGTTCTTATAACGCATTAATGTTTAAGATATTGGTTTGCGGAATAATTATGCTAAATTTACTGGCGTTATTGCCCTTGGGCGCTAAGTATTTAGAAATAATGTTTTATTTAACGATAGTATTTTCGCAAATAGCAAGCATTAATTTTGTGTTTGTGGTCGTTTCAAATTATAGCGTGGGTTCGGCGTTTGCTGATGCGTTCGCATCACTTATAACTGGTGGGCTAACATATGCTTTTCTTTATACTAATTTTGCGTTGGAAAATTATATTGTATATATTTTAGTCGGCGTTGTTAGTGGAGTTTGTTTGTTTGCTTATTTTATGAAACTTTTTGATAATAAAAAAGTAATAAAGTATGAGCCAAAAGTTTTAAGAAATTTTTCTAAAGAAGAAAGAAAAAACAATCCAATGTTAGAGAAAAAACAAAGGATTCTATTTCCAACAAAGTTAACAACGAGTGTGGGCCTATTGCTACTTATCTCGGTGAGTGTTGCATTCCTAACAAAGCAAGTAATTTTGGCAAAAGAACTTGATTTTAAATGGTTCTATATTTGTGCTAGCATTGGAGCATTTGTGTTAGGGATATTATTTAAAAAGTTTAAAAACCTTGTTTTGGTGTTTTCATATGCTTCACTAGCTATTTTGATGGTTGGTGTTGCTATGTTGTTTTCTGATAACGCAATTGTTGCGAATATCGGGATGGGGTGTTGTGGATTTTTCCTAAGTCTATTTAGTTTGTCTATATTTTATGCTGTTAGTTTATTTGAAGAAGTTCCGAGTAAGGCGGTTATATCTTTTTTAATTGTGGTGGAGTTGATTTCAAACTTTATTTCATCTAAAATACTTGAAAAAACATCAATATATTCTCTTTTAACTATTATTTTGGTTTTAATTGGTATTTTAATCATTGTGCTTGCCATATATAATAAATATCTGTCTGGTGAATATTATTTATCTAAAAATGGAGATGTGTATGAAAATATAATTAAAAACACTTCTCTAACCTTAACAGAAGGATTAGTTTATCAATTGATGATCTCGGGTTACACAAGATCACAAGTGGCAGAAATCCTTTACCTTAGAAAAGACTCAGTAACAAGATATATGGTTTCAATTTTAAACAAATTGGGTGCAAACAATATTGTTAACAAATACTTTAAAGCTTATAAAGAATAAGGAGGGACAAGTTATGCAAATTTTTCTTAATATTTTACTATTAGTTTTAGGAATAGTAGTTGTTATTTATGGCGGAGACATATTTGTTAACGCATCAATTCGAATAGGGCAAAAATTAAAAATTCCACACATTATTATTGGTGCAACAATCGTGAGTTTAGCAACAACTTTGCCAGAATTTATTGTTTCAACTATTTCTGCTTCTCAAGGGGCTTACGGGCTAGCTGTAGGAAACTCAATTGGTTCGGTTATTTGTAACACTGCTTTAATTTGTGGGCTTTCACTTGCAATTGTTCCAAGTGTGGTTAAAGAAAAAGGAATTATGAAATATTTAATTCTTTTGGTGGCAGTAATTATGCTATTCTTATTTAGTATTAATAAAAATGTTTCAGTTGCTGAAAGTATTGTGCTTTTTGTACTGTTTATTGTGTTTATTGCAATTAATGTGGTTGAAGCGGTAAAAAAAACAAAACAAGAGCAAGAGATAAAAATAAAATCAAATGATGACCAAAAAATAAACATTGAAAAAAAGAATGACCAAGATAAAAATAACGATAGCAAACAAGAAACCGAAGAAGAATTAAAACCGCAAAATATTTGGCTTACAGTTTTGCTATTCATCATCGGTGCAGGAATGATTGCAGGCGGTGCGTGGTCTATGGTTCAAGGCTCAACCTTCCTATGCTCGGCAATCGGAATTAGTGATGCATTAATCGGACTAACAGTTTGCGCTGTTGGAACAAGTTTACCAGAACTAATCACAACAATTACTGCAATAAAAAAGAAAACTGCAAGTTTGGGTTATGGAAATATTATAGGTGCAAATATTTTAAATATAACGTTGATAACAAGCTGTTGTGGATTTATTGCGGGTAAAAATGGATTAACACTAACAAATCAAAATTTTATAATTGATTTTCCAATTGCGATATTAGTATCAATTTTATTTGTGTTGCCATTGATATTTAAAAATAAAACATATAGATGGCAAGGTATAACGCTTCTTTCAATATATGCGATTTATATAATTGGTTCAATTTTATTGGAAGTTTTGAAAGTTCAAATTTAATATGTGGGGCGAAATAAAGGGAAGAGCAAGTAGTGCTAACCGCACTGCTGTTTGGAGCCCCTCCAAACAGGTTTGCTAAAGCAAACACTTGCTCGAATTCCATAAACATCATGTCGCATAACCAAAAACGTAATAGTTGGAACTATTTATGGATTAAAAAGAAATTAATTCAATTCAAGAAGTACATAATCAAATTAAATACAAAAACAAAAGAAGGACAAAATGAACTATTCATTTAAAAGAGATAATAAATTTAATTTAAAAATTCTAATTTCAATAATTGTGGCGGTGTTAGTAACATTCAGTGCGAGTGCCACACTTGCCGTATGTTACGTGGAGCATTATGTTAAGCAAAATTCAAATAATACCTATATAACAAATGAGGAACACAATTCGAATATCGAAAACACCAATAACTATAAATTTGAAATCAACTATAGTAATGGTGAATCTTCAGTTGCTCCAAATGGAACTCTTGCTGATGTGGTTGAAGAGATTATGCCTGCAACAATTAATGTTTTTGCAAAATCAAGCGAAGGAACTGGTGCTGGAAGTGGTGTTATTGTTGAAAAAGCAAAAATAACAAACTCTTTGAATGTGCTTGTGGGGTACGAATATATCGCGATAACCAATCACCATGTTATAAATGGAATTTCTGAGAATAATATATCAGTTCAGTTCTTTTTAAAGGGAATTTCAAGTGAAATAACATCCACAGTAACTTTAGTTGGAAGCGATGAGCTTATCGATATTGCCGTTTTAAGAATACGAGTAAACACAAGCGGGCTAACAGCTGAGGAGAAATCGGCTCTAGATATCACACCAGTTGCATGGCTTGTTGATGGAACAATTTCAAAGCCAACAAGCTTAGCAGATTTAAGCCTTATTAATGTTTCAGATGAAAAGTTGAGGTTGGCAGAAGAAGTGTTTTTAGTTGGAAATCCGCTTGGCGTTTTGGGCGGAAGTGTGTCAACTGGAATTGTTAGTAATAAGGCAGTTGAATTAACAATTGATGGAACTAAATGTGTTTTAAATCAAACAACCGCAGCAATCAATGGCGGAAATTCTGGTGGGGGTGTGTTTAATTATAACGGAACACTAGTTGGAATAGTTAAAGCAAAAGCATATGGCGAAAAAATTGATAACCTAGGATTTTTTATTCCTATTGATGATGCGTATCAAGTGTATGCAAAAATAAGGCAAACGGAAGATAGGGCGAATGGAAAGTTTGGATTTGTGGAAGGTAGAAAAACACTAGGGGTTGAGTTTAGTGAGGGGTATTTAACTGAAAATGCTCAAACTTTAAGCAGTGAATATAAAGAACAAGTTACTCAAACTCTTGTGACTTTTGTTTCAAATATCAACGCATACAATGTTAATTATGTTTCTGGAACAACTGGAAGATTCAACACAACCCAAAACAAAGAAAGTGTTGTTTCTGAAATCAAAGTTTATAAAAAAATATCAAATGGTGGGGTTGATGATTTTGAATTGAAAGAAACAATTGCAACTAAAGATATTAGCCCAGCTAAAATCCAAGAGATTATCGATAAATATACAATTGGTGATAAATTAGTTTTCAAAACTAGAGAATGTTCAACGGTTAAAGAACCATTTAATGTTGAGGTTTTAATCTCTCAATTGATTTATAATCCAAATGCTTTTTAATAAGTTATTTGGTTGTTTCGTGTTATTTTAAATTTGATAAATAACAACTTTATGTGATAATTGAAAGATTTATTTATCCAAGAGTTTATAAAAATAAAAGATTTGTGAAGAAAATTACGATAAACTATTTACAAATCTTTTTTTATTGTATATAATAGAACATATGTTCTATACGATGTAGGGAAATAATTGTATATCAAAGAAAGTATGTAACATTAATCTATGATGATGTTTGTAAGTGGCTTTGCCAAATAAGAAGCCGCAAAAATATGAAACATTGCATATTTGGTTAAGTTAAATGATAACATTGATAATATAAACAAAGAAAAGGAGCTCAAGATGAAAAGGTTTATTTTGCATAGTGATTTAACAAATTTTTACGCAAGTGTTGAGTGTATGGAAAATCCAGAGTTAAGCAAATTTGCACTTGTTGTGTGTGGTGATGCGAGCAAAAGGCACGGAATAGTTTTGGCGAAAAATCAAATTGCAAAAAAACTTGGCATTAAAACTGGCGATACTATTTGGGAAGCGGAAGAAAAATGTAAAGGTTCAAGTTATGAGTTCAAAGCGATAACTGCTGACTTAAACAAATATTATGCTATATCTAAGAAAGTGAAAGATATATATAAAAGGCATTCTGATAATGTGGAAAGTTTTGGAATTGATGAAGCGTGGATTGATTTATCAAGAACTGTTAGTAATTGGAGCGATGCAGTTGAAATTGCGAGAAAAATATATGAAGATGTGCTAAACGAGCTTGGATTGGTTGTGTATATAGGTGTTAGTTTCAATAAGATTTTTGCAAAGTTTGGAAGTGATATGAAAGATGAAAGCCATGTGTTTATAATTACTCACGGCAATTTTAAAAAAGAAATTTGGAAACTTACTTGCGACCAGTTATTATTTGTGGGAAGGGCAACAAATGCAAAACTTAAACGATATAACCTAAACACAATAGGTGATATAGCAACTTGCAATCCAGATTTTCTAAAAAGGCTTTTAGGAAAAAATGGCTATCAAATTTGGCTTTTTGCAAATGGATTAGATGAGTCGGAAGTTATGAAAGTGGGAGTGAATTATCCCATTAAATCAATAGGGAATAGCGTTACATGCCCCATAGATTTAAAAACAAAATCGCAAATTGAAAGTGTGGTGTTCACTCTTTGCGAAAGTGTTATAAAGAGGGCAAGAGTGCATGATTTTTGGACTAAGGAAATCCAAGTGCATATAAAAACAAACGACTTACAAAGTTTTGAAAGGCAAGTCCAACTTGAATACCCAACAAATAATGTTCACGATATAGCAATGGCTTGCTTGAAATTGATATATGATAAATATGATTGGACATTGCCAATAAGAGCTTTAGGAGTTAGATTGAAAAGTTTTTGTGAGAAGCCAACCCAACTTAATATGTTCGTTGATAACGACTTACAAAAAAAACACGAATCAATCGATAAGGCAATCGAAAAAATTCGTGATAAATATGGTGAAAACATAATAAAAAGGGCAGTGGTTATGGAAAACGAAGACCTAAGGCTTTTGGATCCTCAAGATACAATGCACAAAATCCACCCAGTTGGTTATAAAGTTTAAGATGTGATTTTGTGTGGGTGGTGGGGAACTCCCCCTTTCCAACAACCAACCTGTTATCATAACGAAATTATATCTTGTTATTCAAACTCAAAGCATATATCTTCTGCTTGGCTTGCATTATTTTTAAATTCAATATCAGTTTTTCTCTCGCTATCAATGGTTGGGTTATCAAATTTTCCGTTCATAGCATCAAGGAAAAATTGTGAATCAAATCCATTAACAAAATCAAAATTGGAATCAAGCTTGCAAGAAAAAATAATTTTACCTTGTGCTTTTTTATCGCCTAAAACTGCATTTTTTAATGTGAGTAATGATGGCTTACTCATAGCAAAATAGTTATTAGGAACATTATATTCCTGATATCTTTGAGAACCGATTTCAATATCGTTTTCGCTATTTTCAAAAACATCAAAAAATTGATTTAATAAAACACCATTGAAAACATATTTTTCAAAATGTTCGTTTGGTTTAAGAATTGGGCGTGTTGAAATGTATGGATCAAATTCGGCTTCAATGCCAAGGCCATCTCTCATAAGCGAGGTGTATGCTTTATCAAAAGTAATTTTCTTAAGCATATAGTAATCTCTATAACGGTCGATAATACTATCAAAACAAGAACTATCATCATTTTCAGAGTAAACATTCTTGATAGATTTCAATAAATCATGTGAACTTTTATAACTATCGAAAATAGTCTTTTTATCAGCAAGAAATGTTAAGTCAATAAATGAGTAACCATCTTTTGCGTTATACATAATGTTTTCGCTATGGCAATCCACAAATGCCGAGATAGCATAAAGCTTTAAAAAGCCATTTATAAATTTTTGGATGTGAGGTTTGCCAGTTGCAATTCGGTGTTTTGTCATCATTAAATTGTATTGTTCCAACACATCTTCTTTCCCACAATTTTCAGAGTGTGACTTATAAAAATCAAAAAGTTTAGGGTGTTTTTTTGCAAAAATATCTAAAGAGTCAGTTTTAACCAAACCGATTGTGTTGCCATGAACCAAACCTTCAACTTCATAAATGTTGCCAAGCTTTGAGTTTAATTCATCATTTTTAATAGATGAAAAATAAAGTTTTGGTGTGTTAACACCAATTTCACGTAAAAAATCAATCAATCTTTGCCTTTCATAGAATCCACTTGATTTTGTGTAAACGGGAATTTTCGATTTGATTATAACTCTATCATTTTTGTGATTTTGACAGTCTTGATATTCAAAAACTTCACTAAATGAGCCTTCACCAATTTTGTCTAGTTCACCATTAGTTGCCATCATCACAAGGTTAATATCACTTGGATTTGAATAAGCTTTTTCTTGCTCGGCAATAGTTGATTCAATTTTATCTTTAATTGATTTTTTTAAATTTAAAAATGTATTCATAAAACCACCTTATTTATGAATTTTGATTACTACATTGTTATATCATCGTTTTGCATAACAACCCCTTCTGATAGGCCGTTATTAAAAGAAGAATCATTTGTAGAGTCGTTGTTTATCGAGCTATTTGGGCTACTATTTAAACTCGAAACTTCTTCATTAGTTATTGCACTTGAGTCACTTTCTGACCTTGGGACTTCTTCATTAATTGAAGGATTGCCTGAGTTATTTAAAATTGAATGTTCTGGAATTTTTGCATTAGAATCATTATCATTAATCGTTTTTTGGGAAAGCGACTCGTAGGCTTTTTCAAAAAAGTCACAATCTAATAAGTTCTCTATTTTTACATTCTCTGGTAATTTTAAGCTTGCTTTAGCATCACTTTCAAATTTGGGATTGTTAGCATAAACATTTTTGTTTTTTAAATAAATATCCAATAATTTTAATTGGTCTTTTGTTAGGGAGGTTTGTGAAGATTTGTTTTCTAAATGATTTAGAGCATCAATCATGTTTTCAAATTTTGAGAATTCTTTTTTTAATTCACCTGTTGCTTGTTGCTTTAAAATTCCGTTTAAAACCTTTTGCTCAAAACAACTTGGTGTGCTATCTTCAGTAAAGTACCCAAATAAAATCGCATTTAAAAACTTTTGTGCTGTCCAATAAATTGAATAAGAACCATCTTTATATTTTTTAGAACAAGCCTCATTTATTCTCGCAACTAAATCTTTTTTTGATTGAAAATCAGGAGTACTGCTTGTGGTTAAGTCAATAAATGTGTAGCCTTTTTCTTCATCGTAAAAAATTTGTTCTCCATGGCAATCTTGAAAAGCTTGGATTTCAGTTAATGCGATTGCATCTCTTCCAAATTTCCTTAAATGCTTTTTGCCTGTTAATATTCTATGTTTTGTGAATTCAATATTTCTTTTGTCAATTTCTTTTAATTGCTCTGGAGTAACGCTATCACTATTTGGTTTTTCTATTTGTATTTGTTCGCCCGGAGCTTTTTCTTGTTCCTCAAAATATGAGTAAGTGCCTTTTTTATCAGGTAAAACTATTGCCTTAATAAGCTGTGGGGTTTGAATACCATACTCTCTCAAATAATGTGTTTTAGTTTGTTTTTCATTAAACCTTTTTAAAATACGAGATGCATTATATTCATTTCGTTTACTCCCGAAATCCTTATCAACTGAAACATCTTCAATCTTCAAAATAACAATTTCTTTTCCATCCTTGTCTTTAAACAAATACCCGGTCTTTTTTGAGCCTTTGCCAATTAAGTTTGCTCCAGATTCATTTCCAAGTAAATATTTTTTTATATATTCAATGTCATCTAAAGGCATTTCTGGTTCATCTTTTTTACTGCAAAAGATTTTGCTAGGTAAAATATTTGAAACATAATTTTTGATTCCCATAATTTCCTCCCTTGTGGTATTATAGCAAACACTTTTTATTATATATAATATAGCATATTTTATTAATGTTTGCAATAGGGAATTGATTATTAAAAGTTCAGATAAAGGAATTTGTTGGAATTTCTAAATTTTAAGATATGCAGTGGATAGGGCGGATTTTAAATCTACATCGATTTATTAAAAAACTTCACTCTCACAACAAGCAAAGATAAAACTTTACAATTTTACCGATTTATTAACAATTTATAAATAATTCTTGCAAAAGCGAAATTGTTGTGTTATACTGAAAAAGTAATTATGGCCCTATGGTCAAGAGGTTAAGACGTCACCCTCTCACGGTGAAGTCAGGAGTTCGATTCTCCTTAGGGCTACCAAGTAAATAAAAAGAAGAGTCTTATTGACTTTTCTTTTTTGTTTACAATGAAATTGAACCCTTCGGTTCAGTGATATTTACTAAAACAAATGATATTGCTACGCAATGATATTTTTGCTAATGCAAAAATGAAGGTTCAATTTTATATTATTATGAACACAGTGAATAATATCATTTACCAAAAGTCAATATCATTGTGAGTGTAACGAACGCTATTTAGGATTTATTTTGAAAAAATGATTTTTGTTATAATATGAAATATAAAAGAAAATGTATTAGTAGAAAAATATAAACAATGAATAATTATAAATTTTTTTTTATTTTTATGAAAAATGCGTTTTTTTATTTTGAAATATAAATTTTATTTGTTAATATATAATAAATATTGTTAAAAATGCGTGTGTTCAAGCTTTAAAACTTATAGTTTTAAGGCTTTTAAATATTGAAGGAGAATGAAAATGGTTAAAAGTGTTTTTTTTGAAGATGCCAGAAGATATATTGTAGACTTTTTCGGGGAAGAATTCCCGGATATGACTTCCGATCAACTTCAAAAAATTATCAACTCATTCTATCGTTTAAGTTTTTATGAAGAAGAAGGCGTGAAGATTCGCCCAAGTATTTTTATAACAAGTAATATATCAGCACTTGTTAAAAATGTGCCAAATTGTTATAGGTTATCAATTAGAAAAGATGAAGATGATAGCAGTTTTAATCAAAGGCTAAAAGCTTTGCTTTGCTTTTGTAAAAATGATTGGCACTTATATATCAACTACGATAAAGAAGGCGGAGTTGAGTATGGATTAGTAAAATTATTAAGTTCAATAAAAGATGTGAGCTTAAATAGGTTAATTTTTAAAAGTGAATACACAGAAACTTTAGCTCAAAAAACACGTTTGATAAATATAAACGTTGTTAGTGGTGGTATGATTATACTTACTGGCATAAAAGGCAACAAAACGAGCATTTGTTTTAACTTAAATAGCCAAGTTGAATATGAATGGGATAGAAAAATTCAGCATTTCGTGGAAGCTTGTGTTTCAAAAGTCAAAACGAAAAGTTTAAGGAAATTGCAAGATATTAAAAACATCTTTTATAATATTTTTCAAAAATTGTTTAAGGGTTTGCATGGCACTATTTGCTTAATTGTTGATAAAGATTTTGTTGATAAAAAAGGCGTTTTTCAAGATGGAACTTGGCTTAAAGAACCGATAGATTTCGCAAAATTATTTGTTCAAAGCAAGAACTTTAATGAGTTTAAACTATCTAGTTATGCAGATATTATTCAAACAATGTTAAACTATGATGGTATAACAATAATAGATAATGCAGGAAGAATAAGAGCATATAATATATTTATTGAAAGTGACCAAAAACTAAATAAAAAAGTTGTTGGGGGAGCTAGAAGAAGAGCCAGCGAAACACTACTAAATATGAAGAGTAGAAAAATTGTTGGCGTTTATTTCCAGAGCCAAGATGGCGATAACTTCTATAAATACGCAGAATATTATAAACGCTTAAACAAGAAAAATGATGAAGATGATTCGCAAGAACACCAACAAGATGTAACTAATGAATTGTTGCCAATTGAGGAACTTTTAAAAGATCAACAGCAACAACAGCAAATTGCGGTTGCGGAAGTTAAAAACTTAACTGATGAAGAGCACCAAGAAATTGAAGATGCTTTAATTGAAAAAAATGATGAAGAAACTGAAAAATAGTAAGCACCACAAATTGTGGTGCTTTTAGTTACTTTTTTGTTAGAATGTTAAATATGAAACATCAATATTTGCAATTAACAAACAGTATTTTCACCTATAATTTAAGAGTTTTTGATGCAAAATAGTAAGTGGCTCGTTATTGTCGAAATAATTAGAATTATTGTCAAAAACTCTAAAAATTTAAATAGATTTAAATTTTCTATTGAATTTATGCAAGTTTTATGATAATATATATTGATTATAAAACGATAGTTAGGAAAAAATATGAAAAGATTATATGGCTTTTTTAATTCAATACATTTTATTATGACAATGGCATTAATCATAAACATAGCTGTTTTTGTTGCGATTGCCATTTTTTTAGATGTTTATGTGTACTCTTTAATTTGTGCTGGAAGTGTTATAATTTTCTTACTTCTAACGATGCTTTCAAAAAACTCGCCAGCTGTTAAATTAATGATAGTTTTATTTATGGCAATATTGCCGTTACCAGCAACTGTGATATACATATTCTTAAATGTGAAGCGTGGCTCATCTCTTTTAAGAAAAAATTGGCATAATATCAAATATACTCTTGGCGAAAAACTAATTCAAAACCAAGATGTTTTAGCTGATATGGAAAAAGGTGCGGTTAATCAAGTGAAATTATCTAAGTTTGTGTTGGCCACAACTAATATGCCTGTTTATGAAAATTCTGGGCTAACATATTATCCAAAAGCAGATGTTTATAACAAAGACTTGATTGAAGATTTGAACGGGGCAAAGAAGAGCGTTCTAATTAGCTTATTTAAAATTGCTTCAAGTGATATTTGGGATGAAGTTTTTGGAATTTTAAAAACAAAACGCTTAGATGGGCTTGATATTAAAATTGTTTATGATGACTATGGTTGCGTGGGAACATTCAAAGATAAACACATTTTTGAAAAAATGAAAAATCACGGAATTGAAACGCTTTCATTTAACAAACTTAAAGGTGTTGGAACTTTCTCTCGATATAGAAACAAAAAGAATATTTTCATAATTGATGGAAAGATTGCATATTGCTCAACTTTGGGGATTAACGATGATGTGTTGCTTGATGCAAAAATTAGCAAAATGTGTTCTGTTAAAATTGTTGGTGATGCAGTTAAAAGTGTGTTTTCTGAATTCTATTCTGATTGGAGTTTATTCTCTAAAGAAGAGTTAAATTGGGAAAAATATGAAAGTGAAATTATTGATGTTAAAAATAAGAAAACAACATTTATTCAACCATTCGTTTCAACCCCATTTTCTATCGACCTTATTAATAAAAGTGTTTACTCTTGCCTTATAGCCAATGCGAATAAATCTTTGGTTATATCAACCCCATATTTACTTTTAGATGAAGAATTAAGAAACGAATTGGTAAGGTCTGTTAGAAGCGGTGTTGATGTTAAGGTGTTGATAGCGGGAAAAGGCGAAAGAACTAGAAAATTTAAATATATAATTAGCCGTTATGGATTTATAAACTTAATTAAAGAAGGAATTAAGATTTATTCATATGCAACCGATAATTTGTTTAACCGCTCTATTATTGCCGATTCTCAAACAGCCATTATTGGTGGTGGGGCATTCGATTCAAGAAAAATGAGTGTGCATTTTGAAAATGGTGTGTTGATTCATAACGAAGATATTGCTAAGCAAATTAAAGATGACATTGAACAAACAATGGAAGTTAGCCACTTACTAACAATTAAAGATATGAGGCAAAGAAGAATAAGAGAAAAGATTCTTGGAAAAATCTTGAATTGGTTCTCTCCACTTTATTTATAATATCAAGTTATAATAAAAAGAAGAATTATTTATATATTAACCTGCTGGTTTAAAATATCTATAATTCTTCTTTTTTTATTTAAAACAATATTAAGATTAATTTAAAGAGTTTCATATATTATAACTTAATCCATATATCATGAAAGTTTAGAGTTTATAAATTGGTCGTTGATTAACTAAATTTTATTCTGTTAAATCAAATTTAATTATCATAGATTATTTAGCTTATCTTTTTTTGCTCCATTTCATAATTAAAGGGAATGCCACAAGGAATAGGAGGCAACCAATTGCTAAAATAATTAAAATGATAACAATATCGGGAAGATATAGGTTTGTGCTTGCTTTGATGAATGTTATTTGAATTTCACTTTCAACATCTCCCACAACAACTTTAGTGTAGTAATTGGTTGAGCCACCTTTAGTTATTTTAAATTCACTAGCCTCCACCCAATCGCTCATTTTATCAGATGTGTAATATATTTTAGCGTTTTCAATATTAGTGGTTAGTTTCACGCTTGCAGGTGATGTTAATTTGGGGCAAGTTGAAGGGGTGTACTGCTTTCCTTTATATGTAATAATGAATGTTGGTTTCGCAGGAATTATGCTAATATTATATGTTTTTATAAACTCATTTTCGTTATATTTTAAATCGGAATTTATAATATATGAATGAAATGTAAAAATTTCATCTATCAGAACACCTTGAGATATCTCAAATTCGCCTATTCCTAAAATTGATGTCAAATCAATTAAACTATTTTCGAAATCCGATTCTTTAATGTAAAAAGTTTTAATAACTTGTTTTTCATTATTGTTTGACTTATATTGAACTATTTTCAAACACGCATTTTCAATGTTTAATTTATAATAAGTTAAATCATAGTCGGTTGCAATAGTTTTTTGGTTGTTTGTGTCAGTTGAAACAAACGCGCTTTCACTGATTCCTTGGATTCCCAATTTGTAGTTGATTCTAGTGCTTAAATCTGAAATATTTTTTAAGTTATTATTCATCAAAATCAAATTAAAAGTGCCATTTATTTTTGAATCGTTTGGAATTCTTATTTGGTTTAAAGATAAAAAACTATTAGATGCTAAATTGACATAAACAGTGTCTGTATTTGAAAGAGGTGTAAGTTTAGATAAGTCGATTTCAGTTATGTTATTATCGTTTGCGATTAACTCTGTTAGCCCATAATACACGTCATCTAAAGTTTTAGAAAGTGCACTGAGTTTTATAGTTTCAATTGTATTTCCAGCAATGTTTAAATATTGTATTGAGCTTAGGTCGTAACTTTCTTTGCTATTTTCTGGGGAAATACTGAAGTCCACACTTGTTAAAATATCTTCTTTTTGGTCGTTTAAATATAGTTTTTGAAGCTTTGGCATAGTAGAAAAATGGCTAGAGTTAGTGCTTTTTATTGAATTTCCGTTTAAACGCAAAACTTCAAGGTTGGCAAAGTTTAAGTAATTTAAATTATCTAAACTTTCAATTCTTTGATTCGACAAATCAATTTCTGTTAAATCTGAAAAAGAGTTTTCATAGATGCTATCTTCTGCACTCGAAACGCCTTCAAGCGATTTATATATTTCAAGTAAAGATGCATAAAGGTCGGAATCAAGTGCGTTTGAAGCTATTTTTTTACCCGTGTTTTCTGGGACTAACACACTTGAATTCACTTGGATACTCAAGTTCTCTTTTGTTTTTATCTCCGTGTTTGAAAATGAACACAACAATGCACAACAAATAAGCACAACAGTGCAAACAAACAAACTTAATATTTTTAACTTTTTTTGTTTTCCCATAAATCACTCTTCTATTATAATTATTTTTCACATAACTTAATGTTTTTATTATATATTTGATTAATTATATAGTATAATAAAATAAGTGCAAAAGTAAAGCAAATAAAAACTATTAAATTTTGATACAGCGAAAGGGAATGTTATGATAGATAAAAAAGTTGTGTTGATAAGTGGTGCATCAAGCGGAATTGGAAAAGAGATAGCAAACTTATTTTTTGAGCAAGGTTGCATTGTTTATGGTATTGGCCAAAGAGAATTAAAAGCTGCTAAATTTAACTATATTCAAGCAAACATCTGTGATTTTTCACTGTGTGAGAAGTTAGTTAAAGCGGTGGTGGAAGAATGTGGTAAAATTGATGTTTTAATAAACAATGCTGGAATAGGCATTAGCGGGCCTATTGAAAACACAAATATTGATGATGCAAAAAAACTATTTGATGTTAATTTTTTTGGGGCTGTTAATTTAACGAAGTCAGTTTTGCCATATATGAGAGAGCAAAAAAGCGGGAAAATAATTAATATAAGTTCTGTTGCAAGTTTCGTGCCAATCCCGTTCCAAGTATTTTATTCGGCAAGCAAATCTGCGCTTGATATATTTGCAAGTGGGCTTAGAAGTGAAGTAAAGTGCTTTAACATAAAAGTGGCTAATATCCACCCAGGTGATGTTAGAACTGAATTTACAGAAAGAAGAAAAAAGGCACTTTTAGATGATAACAATCCTTATGCAAAAAACTGCAATAGCGCAGTTAAAAATATGGAAAAAGATGAAAAGAATGGAATGAGCCCAAGCAAAATTGCTAAAGTTGTTTTTAAAGTTGCAAATAAAAAGAATCCAAAAGCTTTTAATGTTGTGGGCGGGAAATATAAGTTTTTAACATTCATTTTGAAGTTGTTTCCATGCAAAACGCGTGAGGCGTTGGTTAGAAAGTTTTATTTTTAATTGAGTTGTTATATGATCTTAAATAGAAAAATGGTTTTGTGAAGCTATTAAAAAGGTGAGTTTTAAATGAAAGAATTAAATGATAATTATTTTGATAAAAACCAAAGCGTTCAAAAAGAAATACAATTTGAAGATTTATTAAAAAAAGGTGAGAAAATACTATGGAAAGGAAGACCTAAAAAATTTTCTTATGCGCTTAGCAGTAGTATAAAGTTTTTCCCATTTGCACTAATTTGGGCGTTAATCGATTTTGGATTTATTTTTGCAATTATTAGTTCTGGTGTTACAAATAAATTTTTGATTATGTTCTTAATCCCGTTTTTTGCTTTGCATTTATTTCCAGTGTGGTTATTTATTGGAATGTTTATAAAAGGTTTCAAAGATTTAAAAGGCGTGAAATATATAATCACAAATAGAAGAGTTGTGGTTTTTAGGAACTATAATCAATTTGAATTAAAAGAAATTGAAATCGAGAATTTATCACAAGTTAAATTAACACGTGGTGTGATAGATAAAATGTTGAAGGTGGGAGATATTGAAATTCAATCAGACATTTCCGAAGTTTTAAAATTTAGCGATGTTTTTGATTCTGAATTTTTAACAAAAAAGTTAAATGAAATTATTCTAAACAAAAGCTCAAATGGTGTTGATATTTATAAAGAGCATTTTGTTTGTGAGCATTGTGGTTCATATTGTGATATCAATCTTTCAAAATGCCCAAATTGCGGAGCATCAAGGGAAAAATAACAATAAGGGCGCAAACAAGAAAAACAATTTAAAAATAAAAAACTCTTAATGGTATTATTTAAGAGTTTTTTTAATTTAAATGTATATGATTATGACTTTTTAATTCAATGTGTTTGTTTCAAGGAATTCATCGTAGGTTGTTTCTTTGTCAAACACTTTAGTGTCTTCAATGCGGATAATTCTTGTTGCAACTGTTTGCATTAATTCTTGGTCGTGAGAAGCAAGTAGGATATTAGCTTTAAAGTTGGTTAAGCATTTGTTTAAAGCTGTGATGCTTTCCAAATCTAAATGGTTTGTTGGTTCATCAAAAATCAAGAAGTTTCCGCTAAGTAGCATCATTCTAGCAAGCATACAGCGCACTTTTTCGCCACCGCTTAAAACCTTTGCTTTCTTTAAACCTTCTTCTCCAGCGAAAAGCATTCTTCCAAGCCAACTTCTAATGAAAGTTTGTTCTTTTTCTTTACTAAATTGAGCTAGCCAATCCACAAGGTTTAAATCGCAGTTATCGAAATATTCATTGTAGTTTTGAGGCAAATAACCCACAGTTATAGTTTTGCCGAATGTGAATGAGCCGGTGTAGTCTTTATCAACGCCAGCAAGTATCTTAAATAGAGCGGTGATAGTTGATTCTTTAGAACTAACGAATCCAATTTTATCGCCTTTGTAAACATTAAAACTAACATTTTCAAACACGCCTTTTTTTGTTAAGTTCTCAACTTTCAATATATCGTTTCCAGGCTCTCTTTCAATTTTAAAATCGATGAATGGATACTTTCTGCTCGATGGTTTAATATCGTTTAATGTTAACTTTTCAAGTTCTTTCTTTCTTGAAGTTGCTTGCTTTGATTTGCTCGCGTTAGCACTAAATCTTGCAATAAAGTCTTGAAGTTCTTTCGCACGTTGCTCCATCTTTTTATTGGCTTCTTTTTGTTGGCGAAGAAGAAGTTGGCTAGTTTCATACCAAAAGTCGTAGTTTCCAACATACATATTGATTTTGCCAAAATCCACATCGCAGATGTGTGTGCAAACCTTGTTTAAAAAGTGACGATTGTGTGAAACAACAATAACAGTGTTTTCAAAATTAACTAAGAAGTTTTCCAAAAATCTAATTGTGTTTGTGTCTAGGTTGTTTGTTGGTTCATCGAGGATTAGAATATCTGGTTTTCCAAATAATGCTTGAGCAAGCAACACTTTAACCTTAATTTTAGGTTCAATTTCACCCATTAATTTTTGATGAAGTTCGCTTGGAATATTCATATCATTAAGCAAAGTTTCAGCCTCACTTTCAGCTTCCCAACCATTTAACTCCATAAACTCAGTTTCAAGGTCTGCAGCTCTCATTCCATCTGCTTCAGAGAAATCGGGCTTTGCATAAAGAGCATCTTTCTCTTCCATTATTTGAACTAGCCTTTTATGACCTTTAATAACCGTTTGCAAAACGGTGCAATCATTAAATTTTTCTTGGTCTTGCGCCAAAACAGAAATTCTTTCTTTAGCGCTCACAATAACTTCGCCTTTGCTTGGTGTTATTTCGCCAGTTAATATTTTCAAAAAAGTACTCTTTCCAGCACCATTAGCACCAATGATTCCGTAGCAATTGCCTTTAGTAAATTTCAAGTTAACATCTTCAAATAGTGACCTACTTCCAAAACGCAAGCTCACATTGCAAACTTCCATCATAATTAACTCCTCTTTTTTATAGTTATTTTAAAATAACTAAATAAATATCAGTTAATTAAAACATAAAATATGAAATAAAGCAACATAAATCTTAAATTTGGCTTAAAATTTGCTTCTTTTATTACATATTATTTTATATTTTAAAATATATGTGATATAATAAATTTGTTTAATTAGCATAGGATAAAGATAGATGAAATCATATGTTAAAACAATCCTATATGGAATACTTGGGATTGTGATTTTTAATTTAATAATGGATTTTCGCATTCTAACCGTGGTGAATGTTTTTAAGTGTGTTGCAATTTCTTGCTTCCCATCAATAATTATTTCATTGGTTGTTAAACTGCTTCCCAAAAAAATATTCACACCAAATAATCCACTTTTTAAGGTGTTTAAATTTGAAAATAGAATCCTAACATTTTTAGGTGTTAAAAACTGGAAAGATAAGATTCCAGATGCGGGTGCTTATTTAGATAAATTTTCTAAAAGCAATTTAAGTGAACCTAGAAATAAAGAGTATATTGATAAATTTATAACACAATCAATTTATGCGGAAAGTATTCATAATTTATCTATCCTATGGGGAATAATCAGCTTAAAATTTTTTAGTAAAAATATAAGATATAAAATTGGAGTTCCAGTTGTTGTTCTAAACACATTTTTGCATGGTCTTCCAGTGCTCGTTCAAAGATATTTAAGGCCAAAACTTTTAAAGATTAGTTCGAGGCTTTCGCGTGCTCAAGTGCAAATAATAGAATTAAACACAACAGAAAATCAAGAGAAAAAGGAATAATTAAATGAAAGCAAAAAAAGTTTTATCTATAATATTCAACTCAATTAATATGTTGCTTATGCTTTTGCTTATTGTGTGTGGGGTTTGCGCAGTAATCCAAGCAACAAGTGCAGTTAAAGGTGCGGGTTTGATAAACACATTGTCGAGTTATTTTAGCGAAATATCGAATGGCTTAATTGTGAGTATTTCATCTATTGGCATTTCTGTGGGGAAAATAGATAAATTAGTGTTTGTTATTATTCCACTTGCAATTACATTTCTATCATTTTTGTTTAGTTTGATAATATTAATTAAAGTTTCAAAAAACAAAAGATGTTTGTTTTCATTAATATACAAAGTTGTGGTTGAAGGCCTAACACTAATTTGTTTGGGCTATGTTATCTATGTTAGGTTATCAAATGGAATGAAAATAAATAACTTTATGATTGTTGTGGTGTGTGAGGTTATTGTTGTTTTGTCGTTAGTGTTCAACTTCATAACAATGTCTGGGCTGCCTGAAAAAGAGGGTAGACACAGAACTCAAAACCCTAGCGTTCCATCAAACACGAATGCAGGGACCAACCAAGGCGTTCAATTAAATGGCGGGTTATCGCAAATTAATTCATACACATCGCCAGTTCAAAATTCAAGCTTTTTTTCGCAAAATCAAACGGCGGGATACTCATTTCCAGGTGCAACTCAAACCACATTTGGTCAAACAAATTTAAGCCAACAAAACGGAATGAATGCAAATAATATAAATACCTATTCAGCACCTAAAACGAATATAAATGAATTAAGTGGATTATTTAATTCATCAACTCAAACTCAATTTGAGCCTATTGATAAATCGGCAAATCAATCATTAAACTCAAGCCCAAGTTCTACTAATAGTTCAGGCTTCAATCCCTCGTTTAATCCAACAAGTTCTTTTAGTCAAACAAACCCAACAATAGAAAGCAATTATTCAACACAAAATCCTTATTCCTCTCAAGCGAGTTTTGGAAATTCAACGGCATTAAATAATTTTCAAACAAACTCAAATGTTACTTCAAATCAATCAAGCGTGAGCTCAGAATATGGTGTGTCCAGTTATCCTCAAGGTGGAAATTTTACCACTCCAAATTCTAATATTGGAGCAACAATTCAACCAGCCAGTTATCAATCGAATGAGAGTCAAGCGATTTCAAATCAAACCTCATTTGGAAGTAGTTACAATATTGATATGCCAGCGAATATTGATAACAGCTTTACAAACCAAAATTCTCAATTTAATGCTTCTCAAGCACCAACTTCGCAGATAGATGTGAATAACATTACTCAACCAGCTGTTTCAACTGATGAGTTTAGTATTCCATCTATAAATCAAGACAATTTGAATGCCACAACAACAAACATTCAAAATTCAAATCCGTATGGCACTGATAATAACGGCAATAATAATTAATGAGGTGATAAATATTTAGTTAGTCGAAAGCATATAGATTAACTAAATTAACAAAATTTAAAATTAATGGGAGAAGAAACTTTGAAAGTTATATTTAATCCAGATGAAAAAGTGGTAGCATTAATTCAAGAAGGCTTAAAACGGACAGGTGGTTATTGCCCTTGCAAGAGAGACCATATTGAAGATAATAAGTGCATGTGTAAAGAATTTCGTGAGCAAATTAAAGATCCGAATTATGAGGGCTTTTGCCATTGTATGTTATATTACAAGTCAATTGGTGATAAGCCAAAAACTGAATTAAAAAAATCAGACAATAATAAAAATAAATAGGTAGGTGATTATGGAAATTAAAGTAACAAACGATAATTTTGAAAAAGATGTTTTAAAATCGGAAAAGAAAGTTTTGATAGATTTTTGGGCAACATGGTGTGGCCCCTGCCGAATGATATCGCCAATTATTGAAGAAATTGCTGATGAAAATGATGATTTAATAGTGGGTAAGGTAAATGTTGATGATGAGGCAGAACTAGCGAAAAGATATGGGATTATGAGTATTCCAACACTTATGCTTTTTGAAAATGGTGAAGAAAAAGGAAAAATTATTGGATATCACTCTAAAGAAGAAATTGAAAAGTTTATTCAAAGGTGAAACAGATAATTAGATATAAATAGTGTTTAACTTTGATTTAGCCGTGAAAAATCAATAAGAGCTTATATTTGATTTTTAATGAAAGAAAAAGATTTAAATTAATAAAGTTGATTTTAGAATTTCGCTTTATTTATTTAAATCTTTTTTTATTTACAAAATTAAATATGTTTAACTTTACTTGGTGAGATTTTATGATAAGTTTGTGTTTTTATTGGATATTAATCAACCAAGTTTAAGTTTATTTGCATGCTTATTAAGTGAGTTTTTTATTTTCAAATCCTATTTTAGTGTGTTAACATGGCCCGTATCATTTTATAAATATCAGTGTTATCCATAGTATCTGAAATTTCATCTTCAAGTTTTATTCTCTTAGTTGTTTTAAATGAAATGTAATATGGAACATTGGCTTCAGTGTGCCCTCCAGTTTGATATAACACATCGCTTATTTGTGTTTTGCTGGTTGCTAGCCTTAATCCGCCAGTTTCGTGGTCGGCAGTAACAAATATTGCGCAATTGTTTTTATTTTCGAATTTGTTTTTAACCAAATTGATGCTATTATCAAAATTTACCAAGTATTCCATCATTCCCATAATATCGTTGGAATGACTTTTTTTATCGATATGTGCGCCCTCAATCATCATAAAATAACCATTTGGAAAATGCTTTTCCATAAATTCAATGCCGAACTCTGTTAACATTTCAAGAGTTGGCCTAACATTTGTTCCATTGTTTGGAAGTACTTCGCTAAAAGCACCAATAATTTTATTGCTATTTAAATCAAGTTCAGAGTAGTCACTAGTGAAGGTGTAACCATTTGATTTGAAATTTTCTTTTTGAGCTGTGTACGATTGAATGCCAGCACCTAAAAATAAGTCGATATTGCTATCTATTTGATATGATATAATCTCATCTTTATCACCACGATTATTGGCATGAGCCGAAAAACTTGCGGGTGTTGCTCCATATAGTTTGTCGGTTGTTATAACGCCAACTCCAAGGCCTAGTGATTTTGCATATTCAGATATGCTCTCAATATCTTTTCCTTTGTGTCTTGCAACTTCTCCGTTATCATATTTTTTTCCAGTTGCTAAAGCACTTCCAGCGGCAGCACTATCAGTGGGCCCAAGAATATTATATGAAAAAGTTGTTATGTGTCCGCTATGTTCAAATTCTGTGAATGAAATCGATTTGTTGTAATATAACGATGTGTTCTTTATTTGATTATCTCCCATTCCATCGCCTATGAATAAAACAACTTTATTTGCACTATTTATTAAATTTTTAAAATCATAATTATTGTATAATTTTAATCTTCTAACTGCAATACCGCCTAGTATTGAACAACCAATTAAAACAATGATAGATATAGCCACACACACTGCAACATATATTTTATTTCTAAAACTCTTAGTCATGTTTATCTCCTTATGTATATATACTACAACTAATAAAGAAATAAATCAAATTTTAAAACATATTTGAAGTGTATAATAA
>JBNMHL010000008.1:0-38319 GCA_050872745.1 Clostridiales bacterium
CTCTAAATTATAAATTTTGGGGTTTTGCACTTGGTGGCATTGCTAGTTCCAGAAGTGTTGATGATTCTTGGAGTAGTGATATAGATTTTTCTATTACTAAGAAAAAATATGTGATAGATGCTGTTGCACCTGCGCGAGCACCAAAAATCGTGCGTAATATTGTTGGGGATAGACCAATACATGTGTTAGGAGGAGGTGGATATCCTAATATTTTACTTAACACATGGAGTGGGGCTACTTCATTTGATGCTGCTAGCCCAGCTCGCCGAGTTGGTGATGGAAATTCCTTATCCACGGCTTATGTTTTTGATAAAAAGGCACCTATTAAGATTGATGGGGCAGATATAAGTTTTAGTAAATTATTTATTGGTGGGATTAATGTTGATGGGCAATTAAGAGAAGAAGACTTTGAATATATAGCGCTAAATAAAATTGATGATAATTTTACGCTGTGTGGATGCCCTGCATGCAAAAAAATAAAATCTATAAACTATTTAAAAATGTTGTATTCATCAAAATGTGGTGATGTCGAAGCAACTTATTTTGCCAGACAATTAATGAATATTCATGTGGTTTGGCAACATAGAGTTTTATGTCAAGTTCTATCTAATAATACTCAAGTTGAATTTATCGAAAAATATGGGCAAAGTAAGTTGTTTGGAAGATTGCAAAGTATATTTGATCAGTTAAAGAAATTAGATATATGAAACTATTTTTAGCAAGCTTGATGCAAACATAATATTTATATATAAATTAAAAAAGAAGTCACCAATTATTTGGTGGCTTCCTTTTTAATTGGTGTGAATAGGCAGATTCGAACTGCCGGCCTATCGCTTAGGAGCAATGTTCGAGTCTGCCCCGTAACACCATTAACATCAAAAATCGCAATTATTATGAAAATTATACTCAAAATTAAGTATTATTCTCACTAATTTGCCTAACTTTTGCACTCTAAACACAAAACCTTTGAAATCTACGGTGCACAAATGGTGCACTTTTACGAGATTTTATGGTTTGGGTGCATTTCTATAAACACCACACTGGAATAATAAGAGTTTTGCTATCAAGAGCAGTTATACTATCTTTCATACAGACTATTGCTCCAAGACCAACTGGAAGTGATGATTTGCTTAATATCTCAAAATTTTTAACCATTGCGCTATTTGGATTAGATGATTTTTTTATTTCAATTGGGTGCAATTCACCATCATATTCTAAAATCAAATCAATTTCTGCTTGATCTTTATCTCTGTAATAATACATGTATATTTCTTTGCCTGAATTCAAATAAGATTTTCTTATTTCAGCAACAATATAATTTTCAAGGATTGCACCGTTTATTGAACTGTTTTGCAAAATCTCAGCATTAGAATATTTTGTTAAATAGCAAACAAGACCAGTATCAAAAAAGTAAAGTTTAGGCGTTTTTACAACACGTTTAAGTAAGTTGTTTGAATATGGATGCAAATAGAAGATAACTTCTGATTTTTCAAGCATACCAAGCCATCTCTTAGCAGTATCATCGCTAACTTCAACATCAGTGGCAATTGAATGAACATTGAGCTCTTGACCAACCCTGCAAGCAACAGCGCGAATAAAATCAATAAACTTTGAATCATCTTTTATAGGCATTTCTTCTTTAACATCTCTAGATAGATATGTTTGCAAATAACTTGAGTAGTAAATATCCCTGTTGGTATATTTGCCACTTGCAAGACCAGGAAGTCCACCTTGCCAAATTCTTTCAAAGATACTGCCAACATCTGCCTTTTCACACAACTGTTCTCTTTGTTTTAATTCATCTAGAGATAATGTAAATGGCAATAGTTCTCCGTTAGAATAAAGTTCATGTTGGGATAATGTTGTTAGATTTAAAATAGCAATTCGTCCAGCCAAACTTTCTTGAGCTAAACTCATAAGTTTGTAACTTTGTGAACCAGTCAACCAAAAACTACCTGGCTCAGCGCCATTGTCTATTGCAATTTTAATATATGAAAATAGTTCAGGTGCATATTGAACTTCATCGATCAAAATTGGTGTTTTATGCAATTTCAAAAACATTTCTGGATCATTCTTTGCAAGATTTCTTTCTTGCAAATCATCTAAAGTTACCTTGTTTCTAGCACCATCAATATGTTCAAGCATCGTGCTTTTTCCAACCTGTCTAGGTCCAGTGATTAAAATGCATGAATATTCTTTTGTAAGTTCCGACATAACTTTTTCCATGTCTCTAGGTATATATTTCATATAAAAACCTCCGTCCAAAATACGATACAATCTTATTTTAGCCGGAAACAATTAAAAAGTCAAGCTTTTATGACATAAATTTATCAAGCAAAACCATAAAAACCTAATTGCTAAACAATTTCTTACATATGCTATAAGTAATATCAACAACATGGTCAATTTGTAGGTTTACAAGTTGACCTTTTTCTATGTCTAAATTAAAATACTCTCGCCATTTTTCTTTTGAAAAATCTTTTACGAACTCATCTTCTAATTCGCAAATCTTATTTACTTGCAGTTGTTCTTCTGCACTGAGTTTTTTGTTTTCTAGAGTATCTTTTACTAGTTGTAAAACGTGGTTCAACTTTTTCACCTCCATTTGATATTACCGAAACATATTTAGCATAATCTTTTCCATCACTGTAAACCAAAAGCATAACGTCGCTTTGTAAACAACAAAACATAATCACATGAAAACAACCTTTGTTATCAATATACATTTCGTGTTTATGTGCAACGATATTAGGGTTTTCTTCTAGCAAATGTTCTCTAAAATATATAAAATAATCTTTTGCAAAATATACAACTCTTTCAATTACATACTTGGTCTCAAATCCTTCACTCCGATCAATCTTGTTTCTTGCTAATCTTGCATTAGAAATATCGCAAACAAATCTTGCTTTCATTTTATCTACTTTACCTCCTAATAAGTAATCAATGGTTTGCTTCAGGGTGTTCACACCAATCAATGGATTGGCCGCAAGCCTCCTAAATAATAGTGATATTCATGCAAGCGAAGTGATAAATAAAATTTTTGAGTAAAATGGCAAAATTTTGACACTAAATATTGCAATTTATATAAATCGCATTGTACAATTAATTTATAAAATGTTGAAGAAATGTAATGTTTCTCCAACCTTTTGCATTTTAGGAGAAAAAATAAAAATTTTAATGAAAAGGAAAACAAATATAACTGGGAGGTGTTATAATGGGAGCAGGAGGAGTGCCTAATAGAACAATTGAAAGAGTTGATGGTAAACGTGGAGACTTGCCCACAAGTGGGGCTAAACCAAACTCTCGATATGATTTATATGTTAACGGTCAAAAGTTCAAAGTAGATGGTTTGATTCAAATGGAAATGTCATAAGGAATAGAGATTTTAATCATCAAGACGTACACAATAATCATGAGTTTCCGCATGATCATAATTGGAGTTGGAATAAAGGTTTCCCTGAAAGGAATCCTGAAAATTTAGAACCTGATTATGAATTGTTTTATTAAAAGGAGAAAAATATGACAAAAGAATTAAGCGAATATGAAGTTGAAAAGCAAATAAAAAAACAACAATTAGTTAGAAATGAATTTTTATATAATTGAAATTGTGTAGGGAAATATAATATACCCTTGATAAGAAAAGAGGATATAGACATAAACAAGATTAAATTATTAAGTTTTGTTAATGTTAAAAAAGATGATGTTGAAAACAAAGACAAGACAATTCACTTTTTCACCTATGATTGGAAATTTGAAAAAGTATATGAAAAGGCAGAAGAGGAATTAGAAAAATTGAGTCAGTAATATTGTCTGTTGAGTCCTGATTTTAGTATTTTTACAAACATGCCGCTGCCACTTCAAATAGAAAGTGTTTTTAAAAATCGCTGGTGCGGAGCATATTGGCAAAGTAAAGGGTTAAAAGTTATTCCAACTGTAAGCTGGGGAGATGAAAGGACTTTTGATTTCTGTTTTGACGGAATAGAAGAAGGATCTGTAGTTGCAGTTTGCACCTATTACAGAGAAAATTGTGAAGAAGAATTTATGCTTGGATATAATGAAATGCTAAAACGAATTAAGCCTACTGCAATCATTTGTTATGATGAGCCTTTTAAATCAATGACAGGAAATATTAAAGAATTTACACCAACAACATATGAATGGACAAAAGATTTAAATTGGAAAGATTTGGTTCACTTTAAGTGGGAAAAACAAAATAGAAATGTATCAGGATTAAATCCTAAAGATTTTAAATTTTTTAATTATGATGATCCGTATGCAAAAGATCAAATGGTCAAATGTTCTATTTGCGGAGCAGTGGCTCTGCAGGATCAGTATGGTAATGGTGAATGTAAAAATTGTGGTTGGAAATTTAGCAAAGACGAAAAAATGTTTGAACAAAAACTGGGTATAAGTTACCCTATGCTAGTGTCTCCAACTACTGCAAGAGCTCAATATAAAAAAGGATTGCCATTTAAAGCAACCTTTGAAGAATTTGTTAATGGTTTATTCTTTTATAGTGAAATGCTTTTTACTTATAATAATACAACTTATGAAGTTTTTTTGAAAAAAGATTATAGCATAGTATTTTGTTCAAAAAATATGCAACAGGAATATAAGACTAGGCAAGATTTTGAAAGTAAAGGCAATATAAATGGTAAATTATTAAAAGATGTTTGGCAAGACGTTACATTTGCTGGATTTATGTATTGTGGATAATACAAAAAGACGACTAAATAAGCCGTCTTTTTTCTTTGTAAATTGGTGTGACTATGCAGATTTGAACTGCCGGCCTATCGCTTAGGAGCCAACTCGAACGTTCGAATTAGGTTGGTTACAGCAAAAAATCGCAATTATTGTGAAAATTATACTTAAAATTGTGTAATAAACTCACTAACTTGCCCAACTTTTGCCATCTAAACACAGAACCTTTGAAATCTACGGTGCACAAATGGTGCACTTTTGTGGGTATTTATGGTTTGGGTGCATTTTCAACATTTTAACAATCATTAAAATTTTCTTTAAAATTAAATCGCTAATATATTGGCATTTTATTGACAATAATAAATAATAGTGCTAAAATATGAGCATTATGAAAAATAAATATGATTTAAACAATTTTGTCCACACACTAACAGAACAAGCTGTTTTAAGTGGAATAGTAGAAAGAGTTAAAGAAAGACGAAAAGAACTTAAACTTACACAACAAGAACTTTCGCAAAGATCTGGTGTAAGTTATGCTTCAATTAGAAGATTCGAAAGTACTGGAGAAATATCTTTTAACTCACTTTTGAAGATTGCAAGTGTATTAAATGCCCTTGCAGATTTTAACATGCTTTTTGGCAATGAGCTAGTTTCAGACTTAAAGGAGTATTAAGATGAATATTGAAGAAGTGAAAAAATTAAATGTTAAGTATAATGGAAAGATTGTTGGGTATCTTGCCGAATTAAAAAATGGGAGCATTGCTTTTCAATATGATAATGAATGGTTAAAAAACGGATTTTCAATTTCGCCAATTTCATTGCCTCTATCAAATAAAATTTATGTGAACGACAAACCAACATTCAATGGTTTATATGGCGTATTTTGGGATTCATTACCAGATGGCTGGGGCGAACTTTTGGTTAGACGAATGCTAAACAAATATGGAATCAACTTTGATAGACTCTCTCCACTTCAAAAATTATCTATAATAAACAGAAATGGTTTGGGTGCATTAGAATATGAGCCAAACAGATCTATATTAGCAATAAGCGAAGATTATAGCTTAGATGAAATTGCCGAAGAAGCTGAAAAAATACTAAACGATGATGCTGAAAATGTTGACCTAGATAGTATTTTTAACCTAGGTGGATCTAGCGGTGGTGCCAGACCAAAAGCACATATTACCTATAACGAAGAAGAATGGATAGTAAAATTTCCTTGTCAAATAGATCCTAAAAATATTGGGGAAAAAGAATTTAATGCCAATCAACTTGCAAAGAAATGTGGGATAAACGTTAATGAGTTTAAATTATTTGATTCTAAAATTTGCAGTGGCTTCTTTGGAGCCAAAAGATTTGATAGAATAGAAAACAACAAAATTCATATGATATCATTATCTGCACTACTTGAAACAACTCATAGATTGCCAAACTTAGATTATGGACATCTATTTCAAGTTATTTGCAAAATAAGTGCAGACAGAGAAAATGATATGTATGAGGCTTTTAGACGTATGTGCTTCAATGTCTTCTATAAAAACAGAGACGATCATGGCAAAAATTTCTCATTCCTATATGATGAAAAACTTAAAGGATACAAATTGTCAACTGCATACGATATAACATCCTTACCAAATAAGCCAGAACACGAAATGAGTGTTAACTTAAACGGTAAGCCAACAGAAAGTGATTTGATGCAAATTGCTCACGATTTTGGGCTATCCAAAAAGAAATGTGAAGAAATAATCGCAGCAATAAAAAATACTTTAAAAGGAGCACAATAATGAAAAACTCGGCAGAGTTAGAATGCGAATATCAAGAATTTATTGCAAAATTTACAAAATATGCAAAAGATTTTAACAGCGATTTGTCAAGACTATCTCCAGAAAACAAACAAAGATTTGAAAAGGAGTTTAAAAACCTGGTAAAATTAAATTTGCCAAATTTAATCAATTTTATTAAGAATTCATAAACAACTTTTTACAGATGTTAAAAGTAATTTCAACAACACGGTCAATTTGTAGGTTTACAAGTTGACCTTTTTCTATGTCTAAATTAAAATACTCTATCCATTTTTCTTTTGAAAAATCTTTTACGAAATTATCTTCTAATTCGCAAATTTTAGTTAGTTGCAGTTGTTCTTCTGCACTGAGTTTTTCGTTTTCTAGTGTATCTTTTACTAGTTGCAAAACGTGGTTCAACTTTTTCACCTCCGTTTGAAATTATAGAAACATACTTCGCGTAATCTTCGCCATCGCTGTAAACTAAAAGCATAACGTCGCTTTGTAAACAACAAAACATAATTACATGAAAACAGCCCTTGTTATCAATATACATTTCCTCTTTGTACAATCTGATATTAGGATCGTCTTCTAACAAGTATTCACGTAAATGAAGAAAAGGATATTTAGCCAAATATATGACTCTTTCAATTACATACTTAGCAATAAATCCTTCACTCCGATCAATTCTATTTCTTGCTAATCTCGCATTAGAAACATCACAAACAAATCTTGCTTTCATTTTATCTCCTTTACCTCCTAATAAGTAATCAATGGTTTGCTTCAGGGTGTTCACACCAATCAATGGATTGGCCGCAAGCCTCCTAAGGGTTAGTTTATCTTAGTTTAAAAACCTCTTTGCAAATATTGTAGGTATGAATGATATTTTCTTCTATATCTAGATTGTGAAGTTTGTATATACTTGACAACAATTCATCAAATATATGTTTTTGCTCAGCTGACAATGTTTCAACGAACTTAGCCTTAATGTGTTGAATATCAATGGTTTGCCTAAAATATTCTTGCGAGTTTTTGAAACTCATATTTACAAGTTCAACAATTCTTTTCAAAATCCACCTCCAGGTGTTTGTGTTTTACCGTAAATATATTTCTTTTGCAAGTGTTTTGAGAAATTTATCAAAACATTTGCATTTTGCATTTTTAATTGTTATAATGTAAATACGTTAGTTAACATATATACGGAGTAAACTATGAAAAATAACGACTTTGGTAAATATTTAAATAAATGTAGAGGGAAGACAAGTTTACAAAAAATTGCCAATTTTTGTGGCTGCTCTAAGCCATATCTTTGGGATATTGAACAAGGCAATACTAAACCACCACAGAATTATAAGAGGCTAAATGATATTGCTAATTTCTTGGATTTAACAGATAAGCAAAGAAGCAAATTATTCGATTTAGCAAGAGACGGTGATGATATACCTCTTGATGTAAAAGAAAAAATAAAACAAAATCCAGAATGGATAGAAAAAATAAGGAATAACAAGGAGTAAAATTATGACAAAAAGTCATTTTAAATTTATAGATTTATTTGCTGGAATTGGTGGCTTTCACCAGGCTATGACTTTGTATGGCGGTGAATGTGTATTTGCTTCGGAAATCGACCCTGAATGTAAAAAACAATATGAAAAGCAATTTAAAATAAAAGTCCATGGTGATATTAATGATTGTTTAAATGATATCCCTCCGTTTGATGTTCTATGTGCCGGTTTTCCATGCCAAACTTTTAGCAAGGCTGGAAATCAGGAAGGTTTTGAGGACGAATTAAAAGGACAATTATTCTTTAGAATTATAGATATATTAAAAAAACATAAAGAATGCAAGTTTATTATTTTAGAAAATGTACGAAACCTGGCGGATCAAAAAGAGTTTTGGAATGTTATACAAACTGAATTGAGAGCTTTAGACTTTTTTATAACGCAAGATCCGATTATAAGATCACCATCTGATTTTGGGATACCACAGAATAGAGAACGAGTGTACATTCTAGGCATAAAAAAATCCTTGAGGGATCAAGAAAAATTAAAAAACGGCTGGATACACACTGAAGATTTAAATCTTAAACAATTTGAAAAACGATGTAAGCCAGGTGACGCATTTAAAATTCTAGATTTAGGCAACCCAGAAAATAGTAAATATGCAATAAGTAAAGAACAGGAACAAATTATTAAAATTTGGGAAGAATTTAAAATGAATGTTACGCCTCATCAACAAATAGGTGCTCCAATATGGTTGGATTATTTTGGAATTAATATTGATGATGAAGAAGAATTTCGCAAAAAATGTAATTACTATCAGCAACGTGTTAAAGCAAAAAAGAAGCATTTAAATGACCCTATACTTAGCAAAAGAATCGATGAAGATGGTTATATATTAGAGGATACTCCTGAATGGAAAAAGAATTTTATCGACAAAAATAGAAATTTGTACCTGGCAAAAAGATCTTTAATTGATAATTGGTATTTTAACCATTTTGATCTTCTAACGAAGAAAATTTATAGAAAATTCGAATGGAATTGTGGACCAGAATATACTCCGTTTAATAATTGTATAATACAGTTTAGACAATCTGGTATTAGAATTAAAAGGCCAGACTCTTTCCCATCTTTAGTTGCTATAGTAAACACGCCAATAATTTGGGATGAAAAACTAGAATTGTTTAGATCGATTACTGTACGAGAAGCCGCAAACCTGCAGAGCTTTAGAGCTAATTTCAACTTTATATGCGACAAGCATATATCGTTTAAACAACTTGGGAATTCAGTAAATGTCAAAGTCATCAAAATAATTGCCAAACAACTATTCAACTTGGCAATTGAAAACTGGGAGAACAAATAAATATGACACAAAAGAAATTAAATATTAGACCTACAACTGGAGTGTATGCAACTTATAAAAATCTGAGATATGAGCCATGGACTGCCCTTGCAGAATTCATAGACAACTCTACGCAAAGTTATTTTGATCACAAGGCAGAATTAAAAAAGCTTGATGATTTTAAGAAATTAACAATAGACATAAGTTATATTACAGATGATAACGGTGAAGATATACTAACTATCAAAGATAATGCTTATGGAATGGAGTCGGATGATTTTTTCCGCGCAATAGCACTAGATAAACCTCCCGTAATAACCACTGGTAGGAACGAGTTCGGCATGGGGTTAAAAACAGCGGCTTGCTGGTTTGGCTTATATTGGACAGTTGTCTCATCATGTTATGGTTCGGAATATGAGTATAAAGCAAGTGTCGATGTTGACGAGTTAAGTAAAACAAAAGAGGATTCTATTGACCAAGATATTAACGAGGTATCAAAAGATTCGCACTATACAATTATTGAAATTAGAAATTTAAACAAAAAAATAGTTGGATCAAGAACTATTGGTAAAGTTAGAAACTTTTTGAGCAGTATATATAGACAAGATATACGTAATAATGAAGTTGACATATATTACAATGGCGAATTACTTACGTATCAAGATCCAGAAATATATATAGATGAAGACCAGAAAGAATGGAAGCAAGAAATTGAATTTACAATCGAGCATAAGGGAAAGGAATTAAAGACAAGAGGTTTTATTGCGATAAGAAAAAAAGCAAGTGTATCTGGTGCGGGATTAACATTAATTCGTAGAGGCCGAGTAATTATAGGCGGTGCAGAAGAAAATTATAGGCCAAAAGATTTATTTGGTGATTCCAACTCATTTGCGTATCAAAGAGTATTTGGTGAATTACATATGGATAATTGGCCAGTTACTCAAGCAAAAGATAATTTTGATTGGAATGACGAAGCTTTAGAGGAAAAATTTATTGAAAAATTAAAACCTCTAATAAAACCAATAAAAGACAAAGCCGATGACATAAGAGTTAGAAAAATAGCAAGCCAAAAACAAGTTGTTGTAGATGCTGTCGAAAACTTGAAAACTTTTGGAGTAATCGATGCATCATCAATAGAATTTACAGACATCCCTACTCCAACCCAGGATACCAACGAAGAATCAGAAGAACTATTAGTTTCGATAAAAAATGGCGACAATTCAATAATTCTTAGTGAAAAAGCCATTTCTCATATCTCAATCACGAGAGGAAATAATCAGTATAATTTAGATCTGGAATACAATGATAGCATCTCTCAATGGCTAAGTATTTCTAAATTAAACGATGAAGATGAGAATAAAAACATTTATTACGTAAAATTAAACATGACACATCCATTCTTTAGCAAATTGACAGCTAACAAGGATTTTATTGATGTAATGACGAGATTTGTTTTATGTCTTGTCATTGCTGAGGTGGAATCAAGCATAACGGCATCACAGGATGGAAAAGTTGAGGTTGATGCAATTAGGCTAAAAATGAATAAACTTTTGGAAGAATATTGCATTTAAAAATAAGGAGTTAAGATGGAAGATATAATAAAAATTACACCTATACAACAGAATCAAACATTAGTTCCAATCGTTTCAGATGGCGAATTTATACAAACTGTTTCAGAATATATGGCAAATAACGATTTCCCTCAAAACTCAATAAATAATATAGTCCAAAACAGTGTTGATGTTTTTTCACATTGTATAAAGCCGATTGACAACAAAAGACAAAACACAGGTATAATTATTGGTAAAGTTCAAAGCGGAAAAACGTCTAATTTTATAACATTAATAGCCATGGCCTTTGACAATGGATACAATATTTCCATAGTGCTTGGCGGCAATAAAAACATCCTTCTGGAACAAAATAAACAGCGAATAAAAGAATCATTTGATGTGGATTCTGACAAATTGGTTGTATTAGATACAAATACAAATAAAGACATATTAAATGAACGTGAAATAGAAAGATTTATTAAAAGAGACGTTAAGGTAATCATTGTAGGATTAAAACATAATAAACATATTGACAAAATTACGGAAGTTTTTACTTCTTCGTTTTTAAAAAATCAACCTACGTTGATTATTGATGATGAAGGAGACCAGGCTACCCTAAATACGAAAAAATATTCAAAAACATCTGCCTTCCCAAGTGCTATATATAACGCAGTGAATAAATTAAGAGAAAGACTTAATAAACACACATTCGTGTCAGTAACAGCCACTCCTCAAGCAAATATGTTAATAGATAGTTTTGATGTTTTATCGCCAGATTTTGGTTATCTTGTAGAACCAAGCCAAGATTATTGTGGCTTGGCGGATTTTCATAGTTCAATTAATGAAGATAAATATGTTTTAGAAATTCCAGATGAAGAACCTAGTATATTTGACATTGCTGGCCTACCTGATAGTTATATTACTGCAATCGCCATGTTTTTTGTTTCTAATGGAATTAGAAAATATCGAGGAGATTTTGGAACTCACGCAATGCTTTTTCATCCTAGCGTTCAGATGACGGGGCATGAAATTGTGCGAGAAAGAGTTCAATCATTATTAGATTATTGGCAACAAAGAGTAGAAATACCTAATGATCTTGCTTTCGAAAGGTTAAGAAAAATTTTAATAACAGCTTATAATATATATAAATCAAGCGACACAATTGTTCCTGGATATCTAGAGTTGGAACCGTTTATTATAAATTCAATAAAGGCCTGCTCTAGTGTTATGGTTTGTAACAGCAATACCGATGCTAGCGAAAATTCAAAACATTACAAAACAAATATTTTTGTTGGTGGCAACATGGTTGAACGAGGTTTAACAATAAAAGGATTAGCAATCACATACCTTATTAGAAGAGCCAAAGGCAAAAGTAATGTTGACAACACAGAACAAAGAGCCAGATGGTTTGGTTATAAAAGAAATTATTTGGATATTTGCAGAGTATTTACAACTAGTCAAATAAAAAAAGACTTTCATGATATTTATGAACATGATGAGGCTTTATGGGATACTATACAAAAAAACCTTAATGCTGGTAAGGAATTTAAGGATATTCCTAGGATATTTTTAAACAATAGTACGCTTCTTAGGTTAACACGACCAAATGTTGCAAAAGAAGAAAGATTGGAGTATGGTCAAATAAGACAACAAAATTCATTTATATTAAACAAGGATATTGAAACACAAAACTGTCTTTTGTTTGATAACTTAAAAGAATCGAATAAGAATAAATGCAATGTTAAAACATTTGGATCTTATAACCATCTATACATAGAAGACTTGCCCTATAGAGAATTATATCAAGATGTATTGTCTAAGTTTAGATTCCCTACAAAATGCAACTTTGACAATGATTTCTTTAATAATCTAGATCAAATCTTCATCCAAAGTAAAATATTCCCTTTGATAGATGTGGTATTCATAAGATACGACAATCTTAATGTAGGTAATCGTACTGTTGATGCAGATGGAAATATTGAGTCTGGTTTGATGATTGGTCATAGTTCTAAATATGTTGGAGACAGGAAAATACCTGATTATAAACCAGATATAATGCAACTGCAGGTTCATATGATAAAACCCAAAAGTTCAGATTTAGACTATTATTCACCATGTTTTGCTTTTTATTTACCACCAAAATTATCAGAAGAAATCTCAAAATATGTTAAAAGATTGGAGGTAAAATAATGAAAGTTCAAGAAATTATTACAAGACTTAATTTACTAAACAATTGTGACAATAATTGTTATCAATGCTTTAACGCAGGAAATAATCTGTATGGGAAAAATTCCCAAAACAATATTGTATTTATTGCCAACTCACAAAATTTTAGTCAATCGTCAATTCAGCAAACCAAGTATTTAGCATTAACTAGAAATGTGAGTTGTACAATTAAAATTGGAGAAACTGAAAAGAATGGTAGATTTGATATATTGACTTGTTTATCGGACAATCCAATCCATATTAAAGTTTTCATTGAACTAACAAATATGTATATCAACAATGATCTGAACGGTTCTATAACAGATTATTTTATTTGTTTAAAGGATTTATTCACAAATAAACAAAAAATATCAACAAAAGAGTTGCAAGGTATATATGCTGAATTATATGTTATGTATTATATGGCAGATTTTGGAATTGACTTATATTCTTTATGGCAATCTATAGATAAAATGAAGTTTGATTTTTCAGTAAGTGAAAACAAAAAGATAGAAGTAAAATCAACTATTGGAGAAAATAGAATTCATAAATTCAGACATGAGCAATTGGTAACTGATATTTTTGATGTGTGGATAGTCTCAGTCCTATTAAGAAAAGATGATCAAGGGTTATCTCTGTATGATTTGGCGAATCTGGTTAAGAATGAATGTTCTCATAATATAAAAGTTTTTGCACATATAGAAAACCTTTTATTAAATTATAGTGAAGAAGACCTACAAAACATTAGGTTTAATAAAACTTACACTGATAAAAATATCGCTTTATATAAAGCAATTGATGTACCAAAATTTAAATCTAAACAACCTGATGGTGTAAGCAATACAGAATATGATTCAGATTTAAACAATATAGACAGTAGAACCATTAAAGAATTTATAGAATGGATAAAAAATTAGAACGGAACAAAATCCGTTCTTTTTTTATTGCACGGGTAGAGCTATCGGAGCTGGTGGAGCTGTTTTTAGGTGTCCTTATATGTGTAATAAAAAAATATTCAATTATTTTTTCTCTCACACGAGAGTGTTTATATTAGCTCCAAAAACTCCACCAACTCTAGCTAAAAAAATAAAATATTCAAATATAAATATAAGGTGTCACACGTATCACAAGGTGTCACACATAGGCAAAAATGCCGATAAATAAAGGATTTTAGCATTAAAATAAGTGTGATACCTTAACATAATAAGGTGTCACAAGGTGTCACATCTAAAAATTCAAAAAAAGCGTCAAAAATGCTTAAAGGTAAAAGGGGTTTAGGTGTATTTATACACTGGTATCACAAGTGTGACACGTGTGATACGTGTGACACCTTGCATATAAAATCAATATTTTTTAGAGATACTTGCAAAAAGTATCTCTTTTTTTATGTCGACAAATAGATAAATTTAAAAACTACAATTTTAAAAAATATTTTAGGTATATCAAATGGTGATATACCCTAACTAGTAAAATTTAGGCATAAAAAACAAAAAACTTTTCCCGCGTGGACAAATGGTGTCTATGCGGGCATTGTAAAATAAAGCCAAACATGAGGAGGTCGAAATGAAATAAATCTAAAACTATTTTGCTGTGCGAACAAATGGTTTTAACACGGGAGTTTTAAAACAGTAAAAAAATTTAAAAAACTTTTTCCGCTGTCAAAGATGTGTTTACAACGGGGGTTTTAAAATAAAAAAGAAAAAATACTTTCCGCGTGGGCAAATGGTGTCTGTGTGGGTTTATTAAAATGTAGGCAAAATTTATCTCAATGGTTCAAATGGTGGGCTATTGACAATGTTAGAATTAAATAAAAGGAGTGGAAAAATGAGAAAACTTGATTTCGATGTGCAAAGTGCTTGCACAGCGGACTTGCTAAAATATGTTCAGAAAGTTGTTCCGATACGAAAAAAGTTATTTTAGCGAAAAAGTTAATCTTTTTTGAAAATAATGTTTCGCTAGGTCAAATGGTGAACTAGCGAAGTTGTTAAAATGACATCGAAAAGTAGTTAAAGGCTAAACGCTCTCACCTATTTTTCAAACCAAATCTGGTTTTACCGAAGGACTGCAGACTTCGTTAAAATATATGCTAAAGCAAAGAATTGATCAATCTTTGTGAATGCAAAAAATCTAAAACAAGGAGATAAAAATGAAAATAAAAATCATACAAAAGGAGCATGTGATCTATGCGACCAAAAATATTTAACTTCCCGCAAGAAACATTACTTAGACTGGGATTAAATCTTAAAGAGATCCTACTACTCGATTACATTGAACAATTTATTAGTAGTGGAAATATGAGAAGCAAAAGACTTGATGGCAAGTGGTATTTCAAACTAACTTACAAGAAGATAATGGATGACTTGCCAATACTAGGTATTAAGGAAAGACAAATTAGAAATATTATAACAAAACTCGAAAAGCTTGGCATCTTAAACAGACTTTCCGAACTTAAAAGAGAAATGTATCTTGAAGTGGATTTTGATGTGCTATTCGGCAATAAGTTACCTGCTGGTTTTAACCTATCGGCAATTGGCTTCCATGATGAAGGCAATGGACTGCTGACAATAGATTATTATGATATTAAAAAAATTAAAATAATACATGATAACGCGCGCGTGAAAGATTTGGATAAAAACGATCTTTATAACAATCTTTTAGCCAAATTTAGATTATATTTTGGAGAAACCCTATATAGAGGCTTTATAGAAGATAAAGTGTTCATAGATGAAATTACAGACACTTATATCCTGTTTGATGTAACTAACATTAGAATTCTTGCCAAAGATTATGGGCAAAAGTTCAAAATTGCTTTTGATGAAACAATTAAAGAACTTGTGGGCAAATAACCCCCAGGGGCGGTCAAATCTCTAGCCAAAGGTTCTTGATAAGCGGACAGGCAGTCGCACGCAAATTTTCGCATAATCAAAAATCAAAAAATAATCAAATTTTTAACGACATATTTTTGTGTAGAACTCTAAAAAATCCTTTATTTTTCGAATGTTCGCTCGTTTGTTTATCAAAAAATAGCCAAATGAAAAAATCAAAATAAAAATCAAAAATAATCAAATCTAAATCAAAATAGTTCAAATATTGTAATATTTCAGTCGGCAATTTTGTGAAAACATAAGCCGTCATTTCAAGTTTTAGGAGCGATAAATCTTGGCTTGAACAAATTATCAAGTGGACTGCTAAAAAATCAAAGAAGGCACGATTTTGACCAAAATAACAGAGATACAAAGATAAACAGAAACAAAGCAAAAAAGAATTCAAATATACAGAGTTTAATTTTGAATATATTTTGCTGTTTCACTGGACTTGTGTACTCTTTTGCGGTACTTTTTGTTTCGCATAAGAATACAAGTCCAGGTAGCGACAGCACTTGGAGGCATAATGCAAAGAATAAGAACAATTAAAGAAACATTACAAATGATTAAACAAGAAGATCCAAACACTGGGCTAAGTGAATTCTTAATAAGAAAGTTGGCAGATGGATATAAAATTAGATCAATTAAAACTGGGAAAAAGGTGCTAATTGACTACGACTCATTGCTTGCCTTCTTGCAGAGTAAAGACTATGAACTACCAATGGAACAAGTAATTATTAGATAAAAAGGAGAAACAAAATGGCTTGCGTTAGAAAGAAAAAACTAAATGACGGATCAATATCGTATAGAATACAAGTAAAAGCAAAAGATCTAAGAACTGGACAATTTGTGGCGAAGTCAATGTGCTGGAGAAAGCCAAACGAGTTAACCGAAATTCAAGCCAAGAAAGAATTGCAAAGAGTTTGCTTGGACTTTGAAGATAAATTCAAAAAGCAACTAAACGGTATGCTCGCTGTAGATAATGACATAACCTTTATAGATTATGCAAATAAATGGCTTGAAAAGATTAAAAATACTAGATCATTAAACTACTACATAAAAGGCAGAGATAATATTAGAAAGTTTGAAGCATACTTTGGAAACATTAAACTCAACCAAATAACACCAGTTATGGTGCAAGGTTTCCTAGATGAAATGATGGCAAAGAAATATGAACAAAGATATGCAATCCTCAAACGAGATTTAACACAATACTTAAAATCTCACTGTATAAAACTGGTTGATGCTACTAGAAATAGTGGCATCTCCAGATCAATCTACTACTCAGCCACAATTGGTAATGGTATAAGGATTGATAGCGCCAAAACAATATGTAGTGCACTCAACTTAAACTTTGATGAGTGGTTTGATGTTAAAGTAATTAGTCATCCATATGCAAAAGAAACTATACTAAAACTTAAGCGAACATTGGCAACAATTTTAGCCGATGCAAAAAGGCAAAGATTGGTTGAACATAACTTTGCATCTCGTGATTACATTGCGCCGATTCAAGGTCATAAAAAAGAAGTTAAGATACTTAATGACAAAGAAGCAAAGCAATTAGCTTGTTATCTAGATAAACTGGATAACCCGAGATGGAAGATAGCCTTGCTAATAGCACTCTTTATGGGAATAAGGAGTGGCGAACTTGCAGGCCTTGAATGGAAAGATATAGACTTCGAAAACAAAACAATGACTATAGCAAGATCTGTGCAAGATATAGTTGGATTTGGAATTATCACCAAAGAACCCAAAACAGAAAATTCAAAACGCACAATATCCATGCCAGATAAACTTATTGAGTATTTACACGAATACGAAGCTTGGTGGCAAAATCAAAAGAAGTATCTTGGCGATAGACTTGGCAACACAGATAGACTCTTCTGCACCGAAGACGGCAAAGATATCTGTCCAGGACTGCTACGAGTATGGCTCCAAAAATCTCTTGCACGGGCAGGACTTCCAATCGTCACACTCCACTCACTTCGCCATACAAACATAACATTGCAACTAATGGCAGGTGTTGATATGAAAACTGTATCAGCCAGAGCTGGTCACAGTAAAGCATCAACAACCAGCGATTTCTACAGCCACTTCCTAAAGAATAGCGATATTCACGCAAGCGAAGTAGTAAATAAAATTTTCGAATAAAATTTATAAAAAATATATAAAATTGCCAGCAATTGTGTTATAATGAATATGTAGTGAGGTAAAATAATGTCATATCCTGATTTTTTCCCTAAAGGTTGTCCTCCTAAGGATGCAAAAAATATTGAGATAATTGCATATAGAATATGTCAAAACAGCGTCGTTACTCATGACGACTTTTTATCTCATTATCAACTTGGTTTAGTTCCGTCATTTAATAGTGATATTAAGTATGGAGTTAGTATATTATCCGACAAGGAAAAAGCCTTCAATATGTTAAGATTGCCTAGATTTAGTAATAAACATATCGCAGAGGGAGTAACGAAAAAAGGTTTAGGTGTTGTAAAAAACACACCTACAAAACAACTGGGGAATGTTCATTATACTTGGTGGTTGAAAGAAGGAGCAAATCCAGAAAAATATTTTTCTATTGTATAAGGAAGATTTATGGATATTTTTATTAAAGATTTTGAAAGAATTGGTGATCTAATTATAGATGAGATAATTCTCTATTATGACACACCACAAATTCTTTCTTTAAAAGATAATTGTCAGAGTCATTATATTTGTCTAGCTACAGTTGAAAACGGTTTAGATAAGTACATTTGTACACCAATTTCTTCTGATAGATTGGATGATTTTAAAAAATCAACAATCACAATTTATGACATTTTTAAGCATCCAGAAATAAACTCTATTTATATGTTTAATGCAGATAGCTGTATTTCTTTTGATAAATTTATAACACCAACAGAATTAAGTGAGAATCTTTTACCAGACAATGTCTTAACATTAAATATGTTAATGGATACAAATATCTTGCAAACCGAAAAAGAAAGATCACTTTTAACTGAGAGAGATAGTATATATGCACGAATAATCAATACTGAAAATGTAAACAGTCATGAACTTCCATGTTCAGTTATGGGAAATATACTTAATCAATTACAGTCTTTGTTTTCTACTCAAACAAAAGATTATTATTCTAAATTTGATAATACACCAGAATATTCACCCGTATTAAATTTTTGTGGAACTTTTCCGGGGTCTGTCGGAATAAAACTTAAAACAGCAGAAACGAAAGATTTATTAGGTGAAACAAAAATGACTCCAATAATAGAAGATTTTGAAAATATTATTGATTTAAAATCAGCCGAGGAGTTTAAATCATTTTTTGAAACAAAAAAAGAATATAGCTACAGATTATTAAAATCCTTTAAAACATACTTAAATACTTTAATTTCTAATAATTTTGAGATTGAATATAAATTTAATATAAAAGGCTCAGAGCAAGTTAAATTAAAAAAGAAAGAGGAGACTATATCCACCTATCAATCTTTACAACAATATTTGGAAACAAAAACATTTACAGAAGAATTGACAGGTGAATTCGTAGCTATTGATCAAACAAAACAACGTACATTCAAATTTTTATCAAACAACAAATTATACTCAGGTAAAATTATGATAGATAATTTCTCAGACATATCCATCGCCACTAAAGAACTGTATAATATTAAAATAAATATAAAACAAGAGTTAGATCCAATAACAAATAATTTAAATGAAAAATACGAATTAATAAGAGTAGAAAAAGACGACTAAATAAGCCGTCTTTTTTTCTTTGGAAATTGGTGTGACTATGCAGATTTGAACTGCAGACCTATCGCTTAGGAGGCGATCGCTCTATCCAGCTGAGCTATAGCCACATGTTGATGATTTTATTAAGGTTGGGTGAACTTTTGGTGAACTTTGGTTTTGTGTAGGTTTCAAGTAATCGCAAATTGTCAGTGTTTTAGGGGTGTTTAGAGGTTTTTATTTTGTTCAAGTCGATACTTAGGAGGCGATCGCTCTATCCTGCTGAGCTATATCCACATAGTGTTTGTTAAAATTGTTTATTTAGTGTTTTTTGGGTGGGGTTTTTAGTTGGTTTAGTTTTGAGGGAAGGATATGTTTTTTTTGTTGTTTAGTGGGATTTATGAATTTATATTGTTGTTTTTGTGGGGTAGTCGAGTTTTTGTTTTGAGTTTTGTGTGTGAGTTAGATTTAATTTGTGTGGTTGTTGAAATTGTGTGAAGGTTGGCAAGTTTATTTAAGTATCTTAGATTCAAGTGATTAGTTACTTGTGGTAGGTTCTAGTGAAATATAACTTGCAACTATTGGAATATATCACACTTACTTTAAAATGTCAATGTTTTATGCAGGCTTATGTTTAAATTGATTGATGTGTGGGAGCGAAAAGGTGGTTGGCATCTTTGTGTTTTTAAGTGTTTGAATGAATGGGTTTAATTTATAGTAGTAGTAAAATTAGGTAATGAATTTTAAATAAATGGTTAAATATTGCATTGTGTGCGGTTTGAAATTGTGGTAAGTGTGGGGTTGGAAAAGAGTTGATATTATTTGTTGAGAAAAAAATAGATATCTTATGGGGTGAGAGGGAGTCCCAAGTATTAATTAATATATAGATTTAAAGCAAGGTGAACTTAAAAAAAGTGTTGTTAAAAGGGAAAATATTGCAAGGTTTGGCGAAAGTGAAAACAGTTTTATTGAAAAGTTTTTGGAGCAAGATTGAAGTTTATTATACTATTAAATTAGATGACTCTAAAATTTATTCAAAAGTAAATTGGTGATAAATATAAGAGAATTATGCGTTTGTGGGTTTAAATTGGTTACTTCATGATGCAAGTGATAATAGTATCGAATGGTGAGTTGATAATCGTTTATTCATTTTAGTAAATTAATTTGATACTACAAGGTTATTAAAAGGATGACAATGTTGTTGAAATATTATATTTAATTGATAACGACCTCGCTTAAATTATTATATTACGATTAATAGATTATATTTGTGAGTGATTTTGTGTGTGCTGAGATTTAATAGATTTATTGTTCAGAATTAGAAAAAATATAGGTGTATGATGATCTATGAGCGGGGCTAACGGAGTAAAAATGGGCGTGAAATGGTTTGGTGTGGAGTGCAATTTTAATAAAGGAATGAAATTGAGCAAAGAAAACTATGCAAGTGTGTGCGATAGCACTAACACAGGGCTAAGCTTTTTAGAGCGTGTGCTAAATAAAAATGAATATTTAAAGTTTCCTAAAAACGTTATTTTAAGATATTTTCAAAAGGTTAGTGAAAATTTCAATTGTGAAACTGCAGGCAAAAAGCATAGTAAAAGAAGTTTAAAAAACGCTTGTGAAAAAAAGGCTTTGCTTAAAATGGCAATTGAAGTTTTGAAAAAAACTCAAGATGATGATTATTTGAAAGTTTTAGGTGTGGGCTGGAGTGAGAATCTAAAAATTTCCAAATCCGATTATATTAAGAAAAATGAATATCGATTGATTAATTACATGTCTGAGTTTGATTTCGAAAAATCATGTGAAGGTAATATTTATAGCAAAAAATATTGTGAAAGATTGTATGATAGCGCAATTAAAAACTTTGATTTAAATATGTATTTTTTTTCACGGTTAGATAAGAATGAGTTTGAAAATGAACTTTGTAATTTTTTAAAAAACAACCCACAGTTTGAAAGGGTTTACGATTTAAACGAGTGCATGTTTGATGCGGGTTACTACATTATGGTTTTAGATGAATTTAAGCAAGCATACATAGGAACGACAGGTGCAATTGGAAAGCGAATTGTCTCTCATTGGTCGAAAAAGAAACATCTTGATAGACTTGTTTTTCCAACTTCAGCATGGCAAAGTTCAGTGCTGTCAATTGATGCGTTTTGTGCAACAGATACAACAAGGATTTATTGCTACAAAACATCAAACACATACTCATATGAAAATGATTTCATAAGTCAGTTTGATAAAAAGTTTTTGTGTAATCGCGTTAGTGGTGGCAGGTTGGATATGATTGAAAAGGTTGAAATTAAAACTAAAAAACTAGAGTGAGTGGGTTAGAAGTAGGGGAGTTCCCCGCAAAACGAAGTTTTGCAATGCGTGGCGAGGCTCACGCATAATTTCAAGCTTCAGCTTGAAATTGGGGAACTCCCCACCTCTTAACCCACTTTAAATCAATTGATTATTTTAATAGTTCATATCTCAGATTGTTTTAACTTTCGCGTATTTAAATACCCAGCACGTTCAACCATTCGAAACATACCAAATCGAATAGAATGCTTGCATGAGTATACATAACTTTATGATATCAAAGTGCTTAAAACTTAAAAATTGCTCGGTTGCTATTTAATGGCATAGAAAGTTTACTTATTCATTTTACTAACTCACACTTTTTCAATTATTCCACACGCAATCCTTGCTCCAGAATTGCCCGATGGTTGGGTTGTGAAATCATCTGGATTTTCGTGAATTATCATTGATTTTCCAATTATTTCGTTTATGGAAAATCGATTTGTTGCAAAAACTAAAAAAGCGTTTCCATTACTTGAAAACAGTGGTGGCAAGTCGCCCTTGTGATTTGGGTGAGCACCATCTCCCAAATGACCACCAACCGATGTGAAATCATCATCGCATAATCCTTTTTCGTGAATATGAAATCCAAAAAAATTTGTTGTTGTTTTTGGTAAATTGCTAACCGAACAGACTAGCACTACTTCATCGTTAAAATCGAAAAATTCAGCAAAACCGCGTAGGTTATTGAATTGATCTCTGCCATTAATCAAACATATTGCGCTAGGGTTTAAGTTAACTAATTTTTGTAATAAACTTTTATTTACGCTATTATTAAACATAAAATCTCCTTACTTCTATAATTTTGTTTGCTAAAAAAATGTGTAATTGTTAACATGTCTAAAAAGATATTAAAACATATGACAAACGATCTAATAAAGGTGATTTATTTTTTAATCTAAAAAATAAGAGGGTGGTTTTATGGAAAAAGAAAAAAGTAAAAGTGTGGTTATATCAAAAAGAATACTTGAATACTTAATGCCGGCGATTATAACAATTGCAATATTTTTGTTTGCCATGATTATAAAAGGCATAGCGCCTTTTGGCAAAAAATCACTATCATATATCGACTATAACGCAGGGCTTGTTCCATCGTATACGGGATTGTGGGATTGGTTGCACGGAAAAGCAAGTTTTAGCGTGAGTTTTAATTTGGGTGCTGGCGGTGCTTTATATGCAAGCTATATTTTAAATAGTTTTCTATCCCCAATTAGTTGGTTAATCGCCATATTTCCCCGAACGCAAATAATGTATGGAATTGCCTTTTTAATTATCTTGAAATTGGCTTTGATGGCAACAACCGCATATCTATGCTTCAAAAAATTTTTCCCAAATATTAATAAATGGGTTTTGCTTTTATTTACAATGTGTTGGACATATTCAGGTTGGACAATTGTACATTTTACCAATGTTGGCTGGTTGGATTTGATGGTGTTGTTACCTATCTTACTACTTTTTGTCAAAAAATTAATTGATGATGGTAAATGCTTTTGGTTTGTTGTTATTTTATCATATTTATTGATATTAAGCTATTACATAACTTATATGATTTTAGTTGGTGTTGTGGTTATAAGCGCGGTATACTTTTTCACGATGGCAAAGAAAGAAACTAGAAAAAGAACGATTAGTTTGCTATTCTTTAGTATCATTATTAGCATTCTTATAAGCTTCTTTGCGTTTATTCCTTCTTGCTTAACATCACTTCAAAGTCATAGGTTTACTGATTTAAATGCTAACCCTAAAAAAGAACTAGTTCAAATGTTTTTTAGTAAATTTTCAACTTTAACTATGATAACTCTTCCACTTGTGTTTTTCGTGAAGCTGATTGCAACTTTAAAAAAGGATAAGTTAAATGTGTTGTTTTTCTTATTATCTTTTTGTATTTGTGGGGTTGGATTAATTATAGAGCCTATTAATAAAATGTGGCACACGGGTTCATATTTCAGTTTCCCTTTTAGATATAGTTTTATTTTAATTCTTATAATGATTTTTGGTTCTTTATATTACTTAAATAAATATGTTTATTCTGTTGAGCTTGAAAGTGATAAAAAAAATAAAGAGTTGAAAAATGAGTTAAATGCGATTGAAATTGAAAATAATAATTTAAACCAAGTGTTAAAGAAAAAGAATGGCAAGAAAATTTGGGCTGATGTTGGATTATTTGCAAGTGTTTTTGCTTTTGTTGTGTCGGGTTTTGTGCTTGCTGGGGTTGGAGTTGAGTCAACTCCCGGCAAAGAAATATTCTATTTTGTTTTTATATTTTATCTTTTAAATGCTATTGGTTTTTATTATATTGTTGAATATTTGCTAAAAAATCAAAATAAAAAATTGCTCTTTGCAAAAATAAATGGTGGCGTTGGGGTTTTTGTTCTATGTTTTATCCAAATTATAATTTTTGCAATCGGTTATGTTGGAATGCCGTTTAAGAGTGTGCAAAACATCGCTCAAGTTTCAAATGCATTTGAAATTAACACATCATATTTTGATAACGGTTTTAAATTAAAAGATGCAGATATGGAATATAATCCAAATTTTGCTTATTTCATAAACTACCCAACCACTCAAACTTGGATTCATATTTCAAGTGAGGAACAATATCAAATGCATCACGCACTTGGTTATGCAAACTCTAACACAATCCTATATTCTTATGGTGGAACATATTTGTCGGATGTGTTAGTTGGAAATAAATATGTTGTTTCTAAAAAAGTTTTGAATCCTAATTATTTTAAGAAAATAGATGAAATCAAGTTTGTAAATGAGCAAACGCTAGAGAATGAAATAAAATATGTTTATGAGTTGAATTTTAAAATGATGCCAGCTTGGATTAGTGATGTTGATTTGAGTGGTGTTTTAGAAAAAGATGGAAACTTAATTGATAATCAAAATAAAATATATAAAGCGTTCTATGGGAAAACTGAAAATATAATGAATCCTATGTTGATAACTGTTAATAAACTAGATGATAAGTTTTTGGTTAAATTTACAATAAGTGCTGATAATGATGGTAAAAACATTTACTTGTTGTCAGAAACTAATAACATAATGACAAAAGTTAATGGTGGTGAAGTTGTTATAAATAGTGGTTTTAATGATCTTGGCATAATGCAAGAAGGTGAAGTTGTTGTTGAAATAAACAAGGCTGATAATGCTAAGTTATTTAACACTAAAAGTTTAAAAGAGATAGAAAGCATCGTTGCAAATTTCAAAGTGGCGAGTTTCGATGTGGAAACCTTTAAAGAAACTCATAATGCATACGCTTCAAATGCAAATAGTGTTGAAATTGAAGTAAAAAACTCAAAGTTAAAAGTGAAGGTTTCTAATGCCGCAAATCAAAAATATTTGTTTGTTCCATATATCAACTTAAAAGATATGAATGCGATTGTTAAAAACAAAAACGTTGATATAAGCAATGCAATTTTTAATTATATGCAAATCGAAATAGAAAATGGTGAATCAAACATTGAAATATCGTACACGCCTCAAAAATTAAAGCTTTGTGGATATGTTAGTTTAGTTGCACTTTCAATCTTTGTGATATTTACAATTTTAAATCACTTTTTCAAACTAAGTGCAAATAAAGTGATAATATGGATTGGCGTTGGTGGTGCGTGCCTTATTTTAGGTGTTGTTGGGTTCTTAGTTTATGTTAAGCCTTTCTTTAATACTTTTGTGATTTTGTTTTCTTGATATTGAAGTGTTTAATATTTAAGATTAAATTAAACATATAAAATAAAATAAAAACTAACCTAATTGGAGTGTTATATGAAAAAAGCAGAAGATAAAACAAACGCTATAAGATTGGCGGAACAAAAAAAATTAAATGTTTTAATTCACACATATTCGCCCGATCAAGCGATAAGCGGAATGGAAGTGGCAAGTGTGTTGGGGCAAGATCCAAATCGTGTTTTTAAAACGCTTGTAACGGTGGGGAAGTCGGGTGTGCACTATGTGTTTGTTGTGCCTGTGAATAAAGAGTTGGATTTAAAGAAAGGGGCAAGTGTGGTGAATGAAAAAAGCGTGGAAATGGTGAAGTCGAAAGAGTTGCTAGAACTCACTGGCTATATTCATGGTGGTTGTTCACCAATTGGAATGAAAAAATTTTTTAAAACAACAATTGATGAAAGCGCTAAAAATTTTGACACTATTATATTCAGCGGTGGAAGAATTGGTCTTCAAATGGAAATGCCAATTTCTGAACTTAAAAAAATAATCACATTCACACTTGCAAATATAACTCAAAGTTAACTTAGAATAATCATGCAAAATTAAAACACGAATATAAATAAAACTACTTCTATTCAAACATTGAGTTAACCATACTTAAAAAACTAAATTTAATATTAGTTAATAAATTTATAGAATAAAAAGGCTTGTTTAAACGCAAGCTTTTTTGTTTATATAAATGTTTTATGTGAATAGATTATTTTAATTAAGCCAATAATTTAATATGGAATATATTAAAGGAACGCCATATTTTGGTAGTAATAAAAATAAACGCATAAAACAATACGCTTATTTAGATAAAGATATAAAATGTGATGTTTTAATCATTGGTGGTGGAGTTGATGGAGCAATAGCAAACTATTATTTATCTAAAAAATATAATGTTGCATTGGTTGATAAATCAAGATTGGGAATGGGGTGCACGTCTTGTGCAACAGCACTTTTGGAGTATCAGTTAGATGATTTTGCAAAAAATTTAGAAAGTTACCTATTGAAATCCGATATTTGCAACATTTATAAACTTGGGTTAAACTCAATTGAAAAACTTGAAGAGTTTGTGAAAATCAATGGCAATCATTGTTTTTTTAGCAAACGCCCAACATTTTTGTTTTCCACATCGGATTTTGATTTAACATCAATAAAAAATGAGTATTTGTTTAGAAAAGAAAATGGGTTTCCGTGCAATTTCATAACTAAAGAGAACAACCCATTTAATTTCGAGCTTTCTTGCGGGTTATATGCTGAAAATGGAGGAGCAGAACTTGATCCATATCTTTTCACAAAGCAACTTATAGAATTATCCACAAATCAAAAAAATATTTTTGAAAACACTAAAATTAATAAGATTATAAAGAAAAATAATGAATATATTTGCGAAACAAGTTTCAAAAACACTATTACCGCCAAAAATGTGATTTTAGCAACGGGATTCAATTTTGACTTAGTGAAAAATAATAAACTTTGCACTAAATACACATCATATACAATCGTAACAAATCCGCTCCCCGAGCTTAAGTGGTTTAATATGGCACTAATTCAAGACTCACTTTCGCCATATCACTATCTAAGATTTTTGCCAGATAATCGCATAATTTTTGGTGGGGAAGACACAATTCTTAAAAAATCAATAAGCCAAAAAACAGCACAAAAAAAATATGAAAAATTGATTGCAACTCTATGCAACCTTTTTCCGATGTTTAAATCAAAAATTAAAGTGGATTATAAATTCTGTGGGGCATTTGGCTCCACCAAAAACAATTTAGGTTTAATAGGGAAAGATGAGAAAGGAGTTATTTATTTTATAAGTTGTGGGGCAAATGGAATAATAAATGCGATGGCAGGCGTTGATATTCTCGATGATGTTCTAAATGGCAAAACCAACCGCTTTGAAAAGTTTTTCTCGCCTAAAAGATGAAATTAGATGATAACTCCACAATCGATATAAATTTATTGTAATATTCGCGAAAATAGTGTATACTTTATATAGTGCAACAAGGAGCATATATGAAAGAAGATTACAAAGTTTTAGTTAGAGTTGCCACAAATAGCGAGTTAGACAATATTGCTGATGGCTACGTTGATGGAATTGGCTCTGAAATAAATCAAACAACCAGCAATAGTTTCGATGAGTTTGATGCAAATCAAAATTACGCTTATTGCTATGCGCTTGATTTGCAAGCGGATAGCGTTGAGAATGCAAAAGAACAGCTAGAAGAAAGAAACTATGCAATGCTTATGGAAGATGAAATAGGGGATAACATTAGAAGAATCTATGATCTTCAAAAACGCTATAACCCAGATGAATATGGTTTAAATTGTGCAATTTTAACAAATGATGACTATGAAAAGGCTTTAGAAGATCAAAGTATTATAGAAGGTGAAGGTTACTATGAAGATGATCTAGAGCATAGCGCTGTGGAAGAAAAATTAGTTATTCCAGAGGTTTTAACTGATGCTTATGATAATAATTCAACTTTGCAATTAGATGCAAATCAACTAGATTATCTCATTAGAAGCTATGATTATGATATGGAAATGTAAAAAAATAAAAAGTGATAGCAGGCAATAATGTTATCACTTTTTTTATTGCTGAAAACCACGAGACTATCTTGTGTTTTTTTCAATAAAAAAATGACTTGCTGTTTGCAAGTCATAAATATAAATTTAATTTAATTTAATTTTTATTTGGAAGAAATTACTTTTTCTAAAAAGATTCTTTTTCCAAAAGCCCCTCGCTTTGAGCTTTTTTTATCCGCAACAGTAATGACATCTTCTAAAGTTGCACCTTCTATTTTTGCTAAGGCTTTTAGAACTTCTAATGCATCCGCAATTTCTTCTATTCTTTCTTCGCCACTGGCGGAAATAACTTCTTGACATTCTTCTTTTAATTTAGTTTCTAATGCCAATTTATATTCATCTAAAGATAATTCTCTTGTTATCGGTTCTTCACCTTTCTCTTTAATTATTTCAGGTATTTTATCTCTAACTAATTTATTATAAACTCTATCCATTACCTTTTCCCTTTTTCATATCCTTTGCCTGCCCAATATTCAGCAAATGCTTTCGCTTGTTTTTTAATTTCTAAATCAGTCATTTATTTTCTCCTAAATTTACTCTTCCAGCAAATCTTCAATATTACAACCCAAAACTCTTGCTAGTTTGTAAAGTGTTTCAACTTGTGCTTTGTTTATATTGTTTTTTCGTTGTTCATACATTTGAATAGAGCGAAGTTCCACTTCTGCAAGGCTTGCTAGTTTGCTTTGAGATAAGCCTCGTGCTTGTCTTATTTTTTTTAGGTTGGTGATTTCAGACTTTTTGAAATATGTGTTTGCCACATCAAAAAACTTGGTCACATCGGCTTCGTGCAGGGTTGGATATAGTCTTAAAACTTCTTCAATAGGCAATGAATTATTTATCTTATAAAAAGAATATCCTTTTTTATGTTGAAATTGAGCCAAAACCCAGCCAGCCCAGTAATATTTATCTTTGTTTATATCTTCTTTGTTTGGAATGGATTTTTTGCCGTTATAAATTTCATTCAAATAATCTAATGCGGAGCAGGTAAGATACTTTGGATTTCCTTTTTCAATTTGTTTCGCCACATTGGAATTGACAAAGGTATTCCAAAAAATTGTAGGGTTTATTCCAATATCCACAGCATGCTCAAACATTACACCAAGATTTTCGGATAGATTTGGTAAATATAAATTGCTATATGATTGAATCGCCATCTTTTAACCCCTTTCTCATAATATCCACCACAAATATGTCATTAGTTAGCGTTGCAGATTTTCTTGTTCCTTTCAAATAATCTTCTCGTGCCTTTTCATCTCTAGCTTTTCTTTTTGTAAAGTATTCCAGTCTATCTGCGGTTTCAAAACCTTCAAAATGAAGTTTACTAAATGCAAGTTTGCTAACTATTACAACTTGCTTTCCAAGTTGACCTAATTCCATAGCTTGACTTAATTTTCTAACAGGAATTGTGTTATTTACAAAATCTCTTGCAAAACTAAAATATGAGTCGTCTGCTCTAAACCCTATAACTATATCGTAATTATTTACATCAATGTAAAAGTTTTTGAGCAAATATTCTTTTGCTTGAATAGATATATCATTGCTCAAATCAAAAGTTCTAAATTTTAAAAGTATCGCAATCCAGTTCAGTATTGAATATCTTTTATCTGTTAAATCTAGAATTTTAAGCCCAGACAAATCAATAGAATACTTATTTGCAAAGCCATTATTTTCGTTATTAGAGCAAGACCATTCTTTTGCAAGCTCTAAACTTTCTGTGCAATAAAATCCAAAACCATAATCGTTTTCAGCCTTTCCACCGTGATAATATGGCTTTTCAATAATATCTTTAGAACCATGATAAATAACTAACTTTGACATATTCTTCTCCTATAATTTATGGTGATAATATCATTACAATGATACATTGTCAACCAATTATGATATTTTTATATCTTCACAATGATATATCAATATTTAAATTAATCATAAATACTAAAAGTGTATCATTACAATGATACACTTTAAATATTGCCTTCAACAAATTATATTAAAACCACTTTGTTAAACTTACAAAGTTTTAGGCAGTTCAAAAGCAACAAACTTTATCAAAAATATCACATCCGCTAAGGGTTGCTATCATTTTTAACTATTTGAGTTTTTTCATTAAGTCTAAAATGGTTTGCTTGTTTTCGGCGGATAAACTTCCATAAAGTTCCAAAACATTTTTATCTTCATTGTTGAAGTAATTACCTAAATAGAAAAAGTCTTGAGGGGTGATTTCAACAATGTCTAAAAAATCAAGAAGAGTTCTAACTTTCAACTCCACGCTTTTATTTTCAATCCTTTTCATAAATTGTTCGCTATAGCCTAGGCGTAAACTAGTTTCTCTAGCTGATAAATTTGCCCTATTTCTAAAAAAGCCTATTCTATTTATAATTTCGTTATAATCAATTTTTTTCATAAAATCATCACTCCGCTGATATATATAGTTTAGCCAAATTTTAAAATTGCAAACTTGCATAGAGTGACCATAAAATATAAAAATGTACTCAAGTACCAACACTGAATGGTTGACAGTGGCAAATTTTAATCGTATAATGAACAAAATAGTATTGTGAAAAGGAATCTGATTATGAAAAAGGTTTGTTCGTTTATTGGGCATAGAAATGTGGAAGCAAGTGATATTTTAAATAATAAAATTAAAAATATAGTTGAAAAATTAATAGTAGAGAATAATGTTGACACATTTTTGTTTGGTTCAAAAAGCAAGTTTAATGATTATTGCTTAATGGTTGTTGGTGAACTTAAAAAAAAGTACCCATTTATCAAAAGAATCGGATATGCTTGCAATAATGAATCATATTTATTAGAAAGTGATAAAATATTATTTGATTATAAAAAAAATCAAGTTAAATTTTATCCAATTGTTGATGAAATATATCGAAACCCAAAATTTGGTGATGGAAGGGCAAAGTTTGTTAAAAGAAATTTTGCGATGATAGATAGTAGCGATTACTGTGTGTTCTATTTTAGTGAGTGTTATTTGCCACCTAAAATGCATTTATCCCTAAATGAATATGAAGTTTATCAACCTAGAAGTGGAACATCGCTGGCATATAATTATGCGAAAGAAAAAAGAAAGATAATAATTAATTTATTTGAGGGTTAATTGTTTTGAGGTGAGGTGAATTCATTTTTAGTTTTATCTATTTTGGTTGTTTAAAAATGGGTTAATAAGTAATGCTAGAGAAATGGGCAATAGGTTAAAGTGGCTAAGAATAAGCGGAATGGTTAAGAAAGAAAAATTATTGTTTCGTGGTGGTGGCGGTGAAGGATTTCGTTTGGTGCGGTCGATTATTATGTGAGGGGGCTTTATTGATTTTAAATTGGTTTGTGTGGTGTTGCTTTCAGCGGAAAAATATGCGGTTAAGCCACTTGGCGTTAGATATTCATAATTAACTTTGGCTTTATTTTCTAATTGCATATTTTTTCCTCAGCACTTTTATATATTTTTTTAATTTTTTATTTAATTTATTGGTTGAAAGCATTATAGATTTTTTGTTGTCTTTTGCATTTTTAAAATTTGAATGGTAAAAAGTTTTTATATATTTCAGTATATTTATTTTTAATGTGTTTTGTTAAACTTAAAGGTTTTAGAATTCTCACAAAAATTATATTAATCACATAAAATATATTAATGATTTTTAAAAGGAGAAAGTATGGCAGAAGTAAGTTTAACAAATCAGGTTGATGTTACTGGGCAATATGGAGATGGCTCATCGCCAATTTCGTTTTCAAGTAATATCGTTACAACAACAATTGTTCAAGGCTTGACTGTTAATAAAAGTGCTGATAAGGTTAATTGGGTTGATGGACCTTTAACATACACAGTTGAAATAACCAACTCATCGGGAAGTACGCTTTCATCTGGCGTTTTAACAGATAGAATAAACACAACATTAGTTGAGTTTAACACGGCTTATGGCGTTATGATTGATAGTTCATCATCGAGCAATTATACATATAACGATGGAGAATTGAAAGTGACTTTGCCAGAACTTGCAAACGGCAACACCACCACTATAACATTCCAAGTTACAAAGAAATAAATAATAGCGTTAAAAAGTTTTTGTTGTAAGGTTGAAAATAAAAAGCACCCATATTTTGCGTGGTTTAACGATTAAGCAGGTGGGTGCTTTTTGTTGGTGGGGCTGGAAGCCTATTTTGCCGTGAGGCAAAATAGCATAAAAGGGCTTGCGCCCCTTTTATGCCAGCACACATCCGTGTGCTGAGGCTTCCAGCCCTTTGCCCATACTATTCGATTAAATCTGTTGTAACCTGCCAAAGAATGTTTGTTTGATAATCACCATGAGAGTATGTTATGCTTGGCGAAATTGCAAGAAGAAATCCTTCAATATTGCTCCAAGTGAGAGTTGTTTTGTTAGATTTTTCATCGCGCTTGCCTGTGTGTACCAAAATCGGTGTTTCGCTTAATACTTGGCTTATGTTATTTTCTTTAAATATTAGAGCATCTTTTAATGTGTCGTTTGGTGATGTTAACGGGTTTAAAATGTGTGCGTAAAGATACCAATTATCACCTTCAAGGCGGGTGTCGGTTATTTCAATGTTCCAGTTAGGATCTTGCCTATATATAACACTTCTATTTGAGTTTGATGTGAACGCATTAAAATGAATAGATGGTAAACTTGAAATATAAACCGAGCCCACACTTTTGAAAGGCATTGTTTTAGTTAAAAACTCTTGGTTGGTTGAAACATTAACGATTGTGTTAATTGCCAATTTCTCGCTAAGCGGAAAATCAAACTCACCATTATCTAAAGAGGTTGTTTCAAAAGTGTTTCCATCATATTCTATTTTCATATTAGCAAGTAAATTTGAAGTTCCAGAAATACTTGTTGATAGGTCATTTATTTCATCCACATTTAAAATTAATTTGCCCATACTTATAACATTTGAGGTAAGTAACTTTAAAGATGTTGTGGTCATAGGGTAGCCGGAGTCTTCACTTTCTATGTTACTATCAACACTTGATAAAGCCGAACTTGTTGCTTTAATTTCAATGCTCAAATTGCTCGCATAGTCTTTTTTAAAATATTCGGTTGTTGGTGTGTCGGAAAATCCGCCAGCATCAGAGAGTGGAGATTTTGCGTAATTCCAAAGCCTCATCATCTCCGTGTTTATAGAAATTAAGTTTGGTGATGAGGCACTTCCCGTTTGAAATTTAAAAACGCTTCCGCCACGATCGTAAAGCACAACACTTTTGGGGTTATCAATTTGGATATTTGCTGTGCTCCCAAAGTATAAAAGTGGTGTGCTACTTATAATTTCGGAAAAAAGCATAAAAGTTGAATTTGGCTTTAGGGTGAAATTTGAAACACACTTAAACATTGGAATGGAGTTGCTATCTTGCTTATATGCTATGAAACTAGCGTTTTCTTCCAAAGTAAAAGAATTTGCAATGTGAGATGAGCTACCTGAAGCATAGAATAATCCAGATTTAGTTGCAATAGTTGTTGATGAGTTTTTTTCAAATGTCATAATAGGGGAAACATCGGTGTATAGTAGATATGTTAAAGATGCCACAATATTAAAGTTTGAGTTTTCTGTTACGGTTAGGGAAGCGTTTGTATTTGTAAACCAAATAACGGCATCAGATGAAGAATATGAAGTTACATTCACGTTGCCCGAGATTATTAACCTATTTACCTCACAAAACTCTTGTGGATTTGTGGAAGAGTCATTTTTTTCAATAGATACTTCACAATCAATGATTTTAGTTGTTCCATTTTTGTTGTAAACAAATTGCGGACCTTTATATTTAATATTGTTTAACTCAATCGTGGTGTTGGTGTTTCCGTTTACGCCAACCACACCATAATAATTTCTCCCACTCCACACTGCATTTTTAACAATAACGGAAATTGTGTTTGAAGTGCTAGGAACGTAGATTGTGTCGGTCAAACTTGCGGAATTGTTGTCTGTTATTGTGTGCCCACCAAAATCAATAACTAAATTGCTTTTTGCAATATTTACCTTTATTCCGCCACTGAATGTTATATCAGCTTGAGCAATAATTTCGGTTGTTGTTGCATCTTCAACAGCACTTTTAAGTTCATTAAAGTTAAACACATTCGTAGTTGCCATAAACTCTCCCTTTTGCGTATAAATATATTTATGAAAAACAAAATAAAGTAGTTAAAATGTTGGAAGCAAATTGAAAACAAAAAGTGACCTTATTAAGGTCACTTCGAAATTTAAAATTGCATATTGCTTACAATTTTAGTTCATTAAAGGTGATTTATTCGCTTAATAAAAAATCTATAACATTAACTAATTTCACCCCTTTAAAGTTTCCACTAGCGAAGTCATCAAGTGTTACAATCAATTTAGGGTAGTTATCTTTAATTTCAAGTAAGTTTTCAACTTCTCTATCAGAGTCTTTAGGAAGTTCTTTACAAACTTGAATATATATCTTTTCATCGCGTTTGCTTGCAATAAAATCTATTTCTTTACTTGCATTTTTGCCAATATAAACATCATAACCACGCCTCTTTAGTTCAATAAAAACAATATTTTCAAGCATAGAAGCAATTGAAGTTGGATTGAAACCATATAACGCATACTTAATAGATTGGTCGGCAATATAAAATTTCTCTTGCGTTTTTAATATGTTTTTTCCTTGCAAATCAAATCTTTTGCAACGATAAATAACAAATGCTTTTTCAAGCCATTCTAAGTAATTATAGATAGCCTCGATTGAAATGCTTCTTTTTTCAGACTTTAAAAAATTAACAATTGAATTAGCTGAAAATGTTTTCCCAACATTTTCAATAACAAATCTCACAACGCGATTGAATAGGTCGATATTAGAAATTGAATGTTTTTTTGTTATGTCGTTAACAACAACGGAATTATAAATATCTTGAACAACACTATATGTGGCGGATTCATTAAAATTAGAACTGGCAACTAAAGGGAAGCCTCCAAATCTAATATAATCATAGAAATGTTCTTTGTTGGTCTTATTAAGGTCATTTTTAAATGACAAGTATTCTTTAAATGAAAGAGTGTAAACTGGAATTGTTATGTATCTTCCAGTTAGATAAGTTGATATTTCACTGCTCATTAATTTGGAATTTGAACCTGTTACATAAATATCAGTGTTAAATTCTTCCATAAGCGAGTTTATCACCTTTTCCCAACCGTTTACTTCTTGAAGTTCATCTAGCAAAAAATAGTATCTTTTATCATCAACAATAGTTTTTTTTAAATCTTCAAACATTTTATTAGAATCATATGAGTTATCATAATTTTGTGTTGAATAGTTTTTTGTTATTATATGCGATTCATCAACTCCGTTATTTTTTAGTTCTTGCTTAAGCATTTCTAAAATTGTTGATTTTCCACATCTTCTAATTCCAGCAAGAATTTTAACTAATTTCACACCTATAAAAGGCTTTAATTTTTCTAAATAGTCTGGTCTTAATATCATAACGCTTCTCCTTAGAAATATATTACCAAAATACTTTTAAAATTTCAACACTTTTTCGGTTTTATTCGTAAAAACTTTATAAAAAATGAAAGTATTTTGGTTAAATTGGTAAAAATTTTGTAATATTTGGGGCTTTTTGAGTTTGTAAAAAGAATTTCAATTTGTGAATAATTAATAATAGGGTGTTTGCTAAAGTTAAATGATAATCAATTGAGTTAAAACTATTAAACTATTATAATGTTTATTATTGTTTGTGTATGGATAAAATCATTTAACCATTTTGAATAAACACTTTTATTTTGATAATTTTCTCTTATTTGATATAATTGAATAAAAAGAGGTTGAAATGGACACAAAAGATAGAGTTTTAATAGCATCAACTAATCAAGGCAAAATTGATATATATAAGCAAGTGTTTGAGGAATTAGGTGTTGAAGTTTTAAGTTTAAACGATGTTAAAGTAAATGAAAAAGTTGAAGAGAATGGCAAAAACGAACTTGAAAATGCAATCATAAAAGCAAAAGAATATCATCGTTTAACAAACTTACCGGTGTTTGCAAATGATAGCGGGCTTGTTATTGATAAGTTCAAGGCGGAAGACCAACCACACGCACTTGTTCGAAGATTCCATGGAAAAGAACTAACCGATCAAGAACTTCTGAATGTGTATATCAAAAAACTAACAGAGGTTGGTGGAGAAAGTGAAGGACATTATAATGTGGCACTAGCACTAATCGATAAAAATGGCAAACTCCACACTCGCGAATTTCAACCTAAAAGATATTTTATTAATAAGCCAAGTAGCGTGATGAAAAAAGGAATTCCACTATCATCGCTTTCGTTTGATAAAGCATCTGGCAAATATTTAAGTGAGATGACACCCTTAGAGCGAAATAAATACGAAGCAGAATCAATGCAACAGCAAAAAGAATTTATAAAAGAAGTTTTTTGCAAATAGATTTATATAACAAAATTATATAACAAATTAAATAAGAGTTAAAAATAAATAAACGAATTAAATTGATGTAGTAAAAAAACTGGTTAAAGTTTCATAGCTTTATTGATAAGCTTAGATTTAAACCAGTTTTTTTATTTTTATATTGCTTTATTCAATTTGCGATTTATATATCAATAAAATTAAATCATTTTGATTTCTAATAACGCATATTATTAAAATTATTTGATGAGTGCATTTTAAACATTAATATTTGGTATGGGTGATGCACAAGTTTTTGAAAATTTAATTATTTTTCTCACACAACTGGTAAAGTTAAAGAAGAATCTTTAATAGCAAATGAAAGTTTTCCTTTAACATATTGGTTATAACCAGTGGTTTCATTGCCATCGCCAGTAGTTGGTGATGTTATGTTAAATTTCACATCGTTGTTGCCTTGAATTTTAAAAGTAACTGAGTACTCGTGGCCAACGGCATATTCAATTGTGATAATTATTTTGTTGTCTTCAATTTTAAGATTTTCAAAAAATTGATAGCTTTTGCATGTCATTCCGCTAACATAATCGTAGTCACTAATGCCTATATAAAAATCCAAGTTTTCATATTCAGGATTATATTTTAGAATATTTGTTGTGTCGAAAATAAGAGTTTCAGTCCATGTTTCAACTTCAATTGTATCGTCAACTGTTATTTTAAAAACTATTTTTCCTTTTTCTGATTGTTGATATGCGTTTCTAAAGTTAATCTCAATCCAACTATAACCTTTTTTAACCTTGCTAGTATCAATAGAAATATCAGCACCGATTATATTAGAGCTAGATGATGTTATTCTGCCTTCAATTGAGATAGCATCTTTTGGAATTGCATTTTCGTTCGATGAAGAATAACTTTTGCCTAAGTAACCCATATTGGTTGCATTTATAGGTGCATAAAGGTTAATTTTTCCAGAATTTGGAGCGATAACTTTTGTGTTTGATTTGTCAAACGAAACAAACGGCTTTTCGCTATCATCACTTGCTAAAATTTCAACATAGTCTTCTAAAATTGCTGAAACTTTAACATCTTTTGCTGGCATAGAAAAAGAGAAAGTTCCATTGAAGTTTTTAGTTGCAGTTTCTTCGTTGTATTGAACTAAAGCAACTCTTTTATCGATGTTATTAGATTTAGCTGTTATGATTATCTCTTCAGATTCTTCAGCGCTTGTTTTGTTTAATGAAAGATTGTATTGCGAGTTAGATTCAGTGGTGATTGAATATTTTGGAGTTGAAGGCACTTCTTCACCACCTCCATTTCCACCACCTTTATTGTTATCTTTGCAACCCATAAGTGATATAGCGCAAACGGCGCATAAAACTAATGCTAATAAATATTTGAATTTTCCCATAATTTCATCTCCTTAATTTAGAATATATCACACAATTTAAATATATTCAAAGAAAAATTAGAACATATTAAAAACTAAAATGTTTGAATCAAATATAATAAATCCTTAATTCAACAAATATTAAGGCAATTCAACCACAATTGCAAAGTTTATTACTTCAATTGTGGTTATTTTATTTGATAAAAATAAAGAAAAAAAATATAATAAAACATATTA
>JBNMHL010000009.1:0-35783 GCA_050872745.1 Clostridiales bacterium
ATTGTTATCTTTAATTAAAAATAATTATAAATATTTAAATACAATTAACAAAACTATTGAATATGATACAAATAAAATAAATTTTCTCATTGATAAAATAAATAAATTAAACAATGCTAACTTTGTTAATTTGCAATTTAAAATTAATAACTATGATAAACAGGTTGAATATTTAGAAAAAATTTTAATCCAAAATAATCCGCAAAAATTTGCATCTAAAGGTTATTTTAAGATTTTAAAAAATAACAATGTTATTATTAAACTTGATGAATTAAATGTTAACGATTTGGTAAAAGTTGAATCACTTGATGCTGTTGCAACATTTGAGGTTAAAGATGTTAAAGGAGTTAAAAATGACATTTGAAGAAAAAATACAAAAAATAGAAGAGATTTCAAATAAATTATCAGCTAATATTTCGTTGCAAGAAGGATTGAAATTATATGAAGAAGGTGCTAATATATCTAAAGAGTGTTTAAAAGAACTTGCCGAAGCTAAAGGCAAAATTTCAATTATAAAAAACGAGATAGATAAATACTACGAAGAAAATTTTGAATAAGAGGTTAAATATGAAATTATCACAAATGTTTTTCAAAACATATAGAGAAAACCCTGTTGATGCTGAAATTAAAAGTCATCAATTAATGGTTAGGGCAGGTTATATTAAAAAACAATCTGCAGGTATATATTTATTTTTGCCATTAGGCATAAGAGTTTTAAATAAGTTAACAAATATTATTCGCCAAGAAATGGATAAGTCTGGCGCGAATGAAGTTTTGATGAGTGGATTAATTCCCGTTGATGTTTACGCTGGTAGATTAAAGCATTTCGGAAAAGATATGTTTAGATTAAATGACAGAACTGGAAAAGAATTGTGCCTTGGCCCATCACATGAGGAGGTTTTTACGCTAACAGTTAAAGATGCTGTAACAAGCTATAAGCAACTTCCTGTTATGCTATATCAAATTCAAACAAAATATAGAGATGAAGTTCGCCCACGCTTTGGGTTAATTCGCGGAAAAGAATTCTTAATGAAAGATGCATATTCTTTTGATAAAGATAAAGAAGGCTTGGCAAAATCTTACAACATAATGAGTGACACATATAAAAGAATATTTACTAGGCTTGGTTTAGATTTTGTTGTTGTTGATGCTGATAATGGTGCCATGGCTGGTAGTGCTAGTCAAGAATTTATGGTTAAATCGGAAATAGGTGAAGATGAAATTATAGTTTGTCATAGTTGTGGTTATGCTTCTAATATGGAAAAGGCACCTTGCGTTAATGTGGTTGAAAAATTTGAAGGCGAAGAAAAAGAAAAACAACTTTGCGAAACTCCAGACTGTAAAACCATTGAAGAGTTGGCAAGTTACTTGAACACAACAAGTGAAAACTTTTGTAAAGCTGTTGTTTATAAAACAGATGATGGTAAAATAGTAGTTGCTTTAGTTCGTGGCGATAAAGAGATAGAAGAAGTAAAGTTGATTCGTGCTCTAGGTGTTATAAGTGTTGAAATGGCATCTATTGAAGATATTGAAAAAATTGGAAGTGTTGCTGGATTTGTTGGTGCTTTTGATTTAAAGAACTGCATTGTGGTTGCTGATGAAAGTTTAAAAAATATGCACAACTTTGTTATTGGTGCAAACAAAAAAGATCATCACTATATTAATGCAAATTTAAAAGATTTAAAAATTGATAAATTTGCAGATATTAGAAAGGCTGAAAAGGGTGATATATGTGTTAAGTGTGGAAAAGAACTTTCAACAATAAGAACAATTGAAGTTGGTCATATTTTTAAGCAAGACACACATTACACTGAATTACTAGATTGCACATTCTTAGATGAAAATGGCAAGAAAAGACCTATGGAAATGGGTGCTTATGGAATAGGTGTTACTAGAACAATTGCGGCAATGATAGAGCAATTTAGCGATGATAAGGGCATAATTCTACCAGAAGAAGTAGCTCCATATAGATGTGTTATTGTAACAGCAAACCAAAAAGATTCGATTCAAGTTGAAAAATCTCAATTGATTTATAACTCTTTGCAAAGCAAAAATGTTGAAGTCTTATGGGATGATAGAAAAGATAGTTTAGGGGTTAAACTAAATGATGCCGAATTAATTGGTGTTCCATATATAATTATTGTCGGAAGAGAAGCTGGTAATAATAAATTCGAGCTTATAACAAGGAAAGGTTTAATTAAAACAGAAGTGTCTTTTGAAGATTTAATGAAAAAGTTTTAAATAATTAGATGGAATTAATCATTAAATATATTTAATAAATTGCATAATTTAAAAATAAAGATTGAAAAATGGTTGGTTTTTCTATTAAAAAGTTGTAAAAAATATATGGTCTAAATAAACAAATATTAAATATTTATTTAATTTATAAAAAAAATAGGGCAATAAAGCTCTATTTTTTAATAGTAAATTATGGCTTAAATACGGCATTTTTTACGCCTTGAATTTTAATACAGTATATTTATACAAAAGAATGAATATATATAAATTAAAATTTGAATAAATATTCAAAAAACTATTGCATAAAAATTTATCTTGTTGTATAATTATTTTGCAATTAAGTTATAAATATTTAATCACACAAAGGAGTAATAACTCAATATGGCTAGAAATTCTCGTCAATCAAAAATCCTTGAAATAATTTCACAAAACGAAATTGAAACACAAGATGAACTTGTTGCTGAATTAAAAAGAGCAAAGTTCGATGTAACGCAAGCAACAATCAGTAGAGACATTAAAGAACTTGGGTTAATTAAAATATTATCTGATAGTAAAAAATACAAGTATGCCATCGTTGGTTCTAATACTCCAATTATTTCAAATAAAAACATTGCCATTTTAAAGGAATGTGTCATCTCTGTTAAATTAGCACAAAACCTTGTTGTTATTAAAACCCTTTCAGGAACTGCTGGCTTTATAGCAACTGTTATCAATCAATTAGCTATTCCTCAAGTCATGGGTAGCACATATGGTGATGATACTGTTCTTGTTATAGCTTCTGATGATGAAGACGCAATGTTTATTAAAGAAAAAATTTCTGAATTATTAATTTAATTATTGAGTTTTTAGATTTACAAAACCTTTAAAATGTATTACTATATTTTAGGGGTTTTTTTATGCTTAAATTTCTAAAGATAAAAAACATAGCAATAATTAATGAATCAAAGATCGAATTTGAAGATGGGTTTAATTGTTTGACTGGTGAAACAGGTGCCGGTAAATCGATCATAATTGATTCGTTAAATTTTGTTTTAGGCGCAAAAGCTGATAAAAACTTGATAAACTCAAAAAGCGAATTTGCTCAGGTAGATGCTGTTTTTGAAATTAACCCTAATAATAAAGATTTTATAGAATTATTGAATGAGTTAGATATTGAGCAAACTGATGAAATTCAAATCTCAAGGATATTAACAACCGCTGGCAAAAACACATTTAAAATAAATGGAGATATTACTTCTGGCACAATTATAAAGAAACTTAGTTCTTTACTAATAGATGTTTTTGGGCAGGGAGATCATCAATTATTAACAAACACATCACATCATTTAAAGCTTCTAGATGACTACATTATCCAATCTAAACCAGACTATAAAAATCTGTTCAACAAACTCAGTGAAGAATTATTAGACTTAAAGGAAATAAACAACACAATCTCTAATTTAGGTGGAATTGGTATTGATAAAGAAAAAAATATTGAACTATTAAACTACCAAATAAATGAAATATCAAACTCTAATTTAACACCTAATGAAGATGAAGAATTAATTGATAAGAAGAAGTTAATGCTAAATTCTGAAAAGATATTTCAAGCACTTAATGATGCTTGTGTTGAAATCGAATCTAAAGACATATCAAATTCAATTAAGCAAGCAAGTAACTCTCTTAAAACACTTGAATCTTTTAGTGATGAGTATTCGGAATTAAAAGATAAGTTAATTGATTTAAAATTCGCATTAGATGATGTTTTGGATGAACTAAATCATAAAAAATCTGAAATAACTTACTCTGAATTTGAATTAAATAAAATAGAAGATAGATTAGACCAAATAAATGATTTAAAAAGAAAATACGGGAACTCTATTAGTGATATTCTTAATAAACTAACCGAACTTGAAGATGAATTGTTCAAAATTGAGAATAATGATAAACTATTAAATGAACAACTTAAAATAAAACAAATCAAGCTAAAAGCGATACTAGATATATGCAATGATATTTCAAAGGTTAGAAAAGAATATTCAAAAAAATTTGAAAAACAACTTATTGAAAATGTTAAAGAATTAGGCTTAGCAAAGGCTAGTTTTTTAGTTGCATTTAATCAAGATTTTTCAATTAACAACATTGAAAACGTTGTTAATCAAACTGGTGCTAATAAAATCGAATTTTTGTTTTCTGCGAACTTAGGTCAAGATTTAAAGCCGCTAGCAAAAGTACTTTCTGGCGGTGAAATGAGCAGATTTATTTTAGCATTTAAAACAATTTTAAGTTCAAATGATAAGTTTAAAACATTTATCTTTGATGAAATAGACACAGGCATAGGTGGATCAATAGGTAGTGCTGTTGGTAAAAAAATTGCTAAGATATCAAAAAATAATCAAGTTTTATGTATCACACACTTAGCACAAATTGCTTGCTTTGCCGATGCAAATTATAAAATTCAAAAGGTTGAGCAAAATGATAAAACTATAGCAACTGTAAATTACTTAAATCAAGAAGAAAAAATTAACGAAATTTCTAGAATGGTTGGAGTGTTAGATAATAATGAATTTGCGCAAATGCATGCTAAGGAAATTATAAAAGAGGCAAATAATTATAAAAAATCAATCTAATACATGATTTATGAATAAAAAGTCACATATCTATAAAAAATAAGTATGTGGCTTCTTTTTATTTAAAAAAACAAAATTCAATATTAAAAGCATCAATATTCATGATAATTTGCGTATTATTTGTGTTTCTAATATATTTCACTCCTTTTGAAATGTTTTTTTTACCCTCTAAAATTACTCAAGATAAATACATAGAGTTATTAAATCAACATAATCCATTTTTTGCAATAAAAACAAATGTTTTTGCTCAAGATGAAAACGAAGAGCTAAATAAAGCTATCATCGAATATAAATTGTTTAATTTATTTACAATAAAAAAACTACGCGTTGATGTTTACCCAAATTTAAACGATTACTATGCTGGTGGAAATTGTATTGGCTTTGATATAACTAGCAAAGGTGCAATTGTTGCAGGTGGAAATTTTATAATCACCGCAAATGGTTATATCAATCCAATTAGAAATTCAGGATTAGAAATTGGCGATATAATAACTGAAATTGATGGTTATAAAGTTGAAAGCATTGAAACCATAACGAAGTATTTAAACAGCTTAAAATTTGAAAAAAACATTCTTTTAAAAGTTCTTCGAAATAATAAAACATATGAAATTGAAATTACTCCAGCAAAAGATATTCAATCAAATTCTTTTAAATTAGGTTTATGGTTAAAGGATAATATTATTGGCGTTGGCACTTTAACATTTATAAAACCTTCAACAAGCCAATTTGGTGCATTAGGCCACCCTATAAACACAGAAAACACTACTGATGGTTTTGAAGTTGAGTCGGGAAATATATATAATTGCACAGTAGTTGGTGTTAAACAAGCAGAACAAAATAAGGCAGGTCAGCTTCTTGGAACATTTTCACTTAATCAAAAAAGCCAAGGAGTGATAACCAAAAATAATATTTTCGGTGTTTACGGAAACTTAGATAAAAGCACGAATTTAACTGAAAATAAGGAGCCAATAGATATTGGCGGAAAATCATCTGCAAAACCTGGAAAAGCTAAAATTTTATGTACTATTGATGGAACCCAAATTGAAGAATTTGATATTGAGATTATCAAAACAAATTATCAATCTGGAACTAAAGATAAAAATATGATTATAAGAATAACAGATCCCAAATTACTTAATAAAACAGGCGGAATCGTGCAAGGAATGAGTGGAAGTCCAATTATTCAAGATGGAAAATTAATAGGAGCTGTTACACATGTTTTCCTTAATGATGCAACCAAGGGCTTTGGATTGTTTATAGATAATATGATAAATGAACTTTGATTAATTTGATTAAAATTATGCATTAAATATAGTTTATAATTGAAAGTAAACTATACAATAAAAAAATAAAAACTTTATTAATAATTATTGACAAACTGAAATTATTGGTATAAAATACTTTCGTTAGATTAAGTAGAAGAAACACTTCTCACCATTCGAAGGTAATCACCATTCAGTTTGGTTGCAAATATTAAGTTGTTTTTATTTGTTGAGAAGTGGGATTATATCTCACTTTTTCTTTTAAAATTATAATCGGGGGTACACCATTATCAAAGAGTTATTAATTAACGATCAAATCACAGTAAGTCCAGTTAGATTAATTGGCGGTGATGGAACTGCCTATGGGGTAGTTGAAATTAATTTTGCTAAAGAGCAAGCAGAAAAAGAAGAGTTGGATTTAGTTTTAATTTCACCAACAGCAAATCCACCAGTTTGCCGAATTATGGACTATGGTAAGCATAGATTCGATATGGCAAAAAGAGAAAAAGATGCCAAGAAAAAGCAAAAAGTATCTGAAGTTAAGGGAATGCAACTTAGTTTGAATATTGCAGATAATGATATGGCTTTTAAGGCTAAAAATGTTAGAAAATTTTTACTTGCAGGTGATAAAGTTAAAGTATCACTTAGAATGTTTGGTAGGCAACTAGCAAATCCCCAAAGTGGTTTTCCAATTATGGAAAAATTCTATGAATTACTTAAAGATGTTTGCACTATCACCAGTAAGCCAGAATTAAATGGTCGCCAAATTATTATGGTGCTATCACCAATCAATCAAAAAAATAAGGATTAAAGGAAGGAAGAATTATGCCAAAACAAAAAACACATTCAGCTTCAAAGAAAAGATTTACTTTGAAAAAATCAGGTCTTGTTAAAAGAAACAAACAAAACCATCGTCATATCTTAACAAAGAAAAGTAAAGATAGAAAAAGAGAATTAGGTAAAACTGCTTATGTTTCATCTGCAAACGAAAAAACAGTTAAGAAAATGCTAGGTGCATAAAAAGGTATAGGTTAAGGAGAGTTATTATGAGAATTAAAAGAGCAGTTAATGCAGTTAAGAAAAGAAGAAAAATTTTAAGATCAGCTAAAGGTTACTGGGGTGGAAGAAGCAAACTTTATAGAGTTGCTCGCCAAGCTGTTATGAAAAGTGGTCAATATGCTTATATTGGTAGAAGATTAAAGAAAAGAGATTTCCGTTCTCTATGGATTGCAAGAATTAACGCTGGTTGCCGTGCTAACGATATCAACTATAGCCAATTTATGCATGGTTTAAAAGTTGCTAATATCAATTTAAATAGAAAAGTTTTAGCTGATATTGCAGCAACTGATGAAAAAGCTTTCTCAGAATTAGTTAATAATGCTAAAACAGCTTTAGCAAAATAATTATGATTATAGAAAGCAAATCTAATAAATTAATTTCATATGCAAAAAAATTGCAAACCAAAAAATACTCACAAGAATATTGTGAGTGCTTTTTGGAATGTGAGAAAATTATTCTAGAACGATTAAATAATATAAACACAATTTTGTTAGTTGAAAACTATAAAAATGAATATATTGAAACATTAAAATACTTCAGCGGAAATATTTACTATATTTCTGGTGAAATCGCAAAATATCTTACTGAAGCATCAAATCCAAGCAAAATTTTTGCTTTTATGAAGATAAAAAAATGTGTAACAAACAGTTCAAATTTTTTAGTGTTAGATAATTTGCAAGATCCTAATAATTTAGGGGCAATTATTAGAAGTGCTAGAGCGTTTAATTTTAATAAGATTTATGCTATAAATTGTGTTTACCCATACCTTTATAAAACGATTAGAAGCAGTATGGGCTATATATTTGATGTTGATTTTGAGCAAATATCGTATGAAAAATTTTGTGAGATAAAGAAATCAGAAGACCTTTATTTATATTGTGCAGATATGAATGGTGAGAATATTAATAGTATTCCTAAATTAAACCAAAAAGTTGGTGTTTGCATTGGAAATGAGGGTAATGGCGTTTCGGATTTTATTTCAAATATTTGCGATAAAACGATTTCAATTAAAATGAATAATTGTGTTGAAAGTTTAAACGCTAGTGTTAGTGCTGGAATTATAATGCATAAGCTTAGCCAATAAAATATAAGGAGTATTTATGTCAGGTCATAACAAGTGGTCTAGTATTAAGCATACTAAAGAGAAAAATGATGCTCAAAACGCTAAAATATTCACCAAAATTGGTAGAGAAATGGCAGTTGCCGTTAAACTTGGCGGAGCAGATCCTAATAGCAACCCAAAACTTAAAAATTTGATTGCTAAAGCAAAAAGTGCCAACATGCCTAATGACAACATCCAAAGAGTTATCAAGAAAGCAAGTGGTGAAGTTAATTCAGTTAATTATGAATCAATAACTTATGAAGGTTATGGCCCAGGCGGAAGTGCCTTAATTGTTAATTGCTTAACTGATAACAAAAACAGGACAGCAAGTGATGTTCGCCATGCTTTTGATAAATTTGGCGGAAATCTTGGTTCAACAGGTTGTGTTTCCTATTTATTCAACAGAATGGGAATTATAATCGTTGAGAAAGGTATTGGAATTTCAGATGATGACATGATGATGCACGGTCTTGAAGCAGGTGCTGAAGATGTTGAAATTTTTGATGATTGTTTTAAGATTTCTACCACTCCAGAATCATTTGAGCAAGTTAAAGAATATTTTAAATCAAATAATATACCAACAGTTTCAGAAGAATTAGATTTAGTTCCCCAAAACTATGTTTCTGTCCCTGAAGATAAACTTAATTCATTTGGAAAATTAATTGCAACGCTTGAAGATAATGATGATGTTCAAGAAGTTTATCATAATGTTGATAATTTTGAAGAAGAGTAATTTATAAAAACGAAAGTATTTATATTTTCGTTTTTTTGTTTTCATTTATTTTTGTTTGACTTTAATTTAAGTTTATATAATAATTATATAGTTATACTAAGTTAAGAAGGTGCCATTTTGATTATATTAGGTATTGATCCAGGAATTGCCATAGTGGGTTATGGAGTTATTGAAAAGAATAGAAATTCAACTAGAATAATTGACTATGGCGTTATCACAACACATAAAGATGAAAGGTTACCCGATAGGCTTGAAAAAGTTTATTTAGGTGTTGTTGAACTTATAAAAAAATATCAACCAGATGCTGTTGCATTAGAGGAACTTTTTTTTCAAAACAACCAAAAAACAGCTATTATTGTTGCAGAAGCAAGAGGTGTTACATTACTTGCCTGTAAACAATTTGTTAAAAACTTATATGAATATACTCCTCTTCAAATAAAACAAGCATTAACTGGCAACGGCAGAGCTGAAAAAAAACAGGTCCAGTATATGGTTAAAGCAATATTAAATTTAAAAGATATTCCAAAGCCAGATGATGCAGCTGATGCTGTTGCTGTTGCATTGTGCCATAGCGAAACCAACACATTCCTTAGCAACACAGATATTAAATAAATTAAATCAGGAGAAAAATATGTACGCTTTTATTTCAGGTAAAATAGATTCGAAAACAGATTCAACAATAGTCATAGACTGCAATGGAGTTGGATATGAAATTTTTGCAACAACATCAACTATTGCATCAATAGGTGCAATTGGTGAATTTGCTAAAGTTTACACTTATCTTCTAGTAAGGGAAGATGTTATGATGTTATTTGGTTTTTCATCAATGAATGAAAAAGAAATGTTTTTAAATCTGATTAATGTTTCTGGTGTTGGTGCAAAAACCGCTATTGCAATTTTATCTGGAATTTCTGTTAACGATCTATTAACAGCAATATCATTAGGTGATTCCTCTCAAATAGCAAAAGTAAAAGGAATTGGAAAGAAAACAGCTGAAAGAATAGTACTTGAATTAAAAAGTTCAATTTCTAACACTGATTTATCATTACTATCTCTTGCACAAACCACAACCACTGAAAATAATTCAGATGTTGAAGATGCGGTAGTTTTACTATCAACAATGGGCTTAAGCAAAATGGAAGCTTTAAAATTGGTTAATGCTGTTTATGTACAAGGCGACACAACCGAGGAAATAGTTGCAAAATCTCTTAGAAATATGAATAGGTAATTTTTATGGAAGATGAAAGAATTATAACAAGTACCAAGGAATTAGAAGATATTGATGTTGAAAGCACGCTTCGCCCATCATCAATGGATGATTTTGTTGGTCAAACAAAGGTTAAAGAAAATTTAAAAGTTTATATAGCCGCAGCTAAAAAACGTGGAGATGCACTTGACCATGTTTTATTATATGGTCCGCCAGGTCTTGGAAAAACAACATTATCTCACATTATTGCAAACGAGTTGGGTAGTTCTATTAAAATTACTAGCGGACCTGCCATTGAAAAGGTTGCAGATTTAGCAAGTATTCTTACTAACCTAAATAAGGGTGATGTTTTATTTATTGATGAGATTCATAGGCTATCGAGGGCAGTTGAAGAAATTTTGTATCCCGCACTTGAAGACTATGCATTAGATTTTATTTTAGGTAAAGGCCCTAGTGCAAGAACAATGCGCTTAAAACTCCAACCTTTCACTTTAATAGGTGCAACCACAAAAGCTGGTATGTTAACAGGACCTCTTAGAGATAGATTTGGTGTTGTTTGCAGACTTGAAATGTATAACAACAACGAATTATCAAAAATAATAAAAAGATCTGCCAATATTTTGGATTATGATATTAGCGATGATGCTAGTTTGGAGCTTGCTAAAAGAAGCAGAGGAACACCTAGAATAGCAAATAGATTTTTAAAACGCGTTAGGGACTTTGCTGAAATTAAAGGTGAAAAATTAATTACACTTGAAACCGCTAAACAAGCTTTAAATAGATTAGAAGTTGATGAGTTAGGATTGGATTTCACTGATAGAAATGTGCTAAACACACTAATAGATAAATTTCATGGTGGTCCTGCTGGTCTAGACACATTAGCCGCTGCCACCGGTGAAGATGCAAACACAATTGAAGATGTTTATGAACCATACTTGATTCAATTAGGTTTCATCGCACGAACACCTCGAGGAAGGGTTGCTCTTCCAAACGCTTATAAACACTTAGGTAAAAAGATAAGTGCTCAAAAGCAAGAATATTTAAAAATGTTTATAGAAGAAGATATTAACGATAATGAATAAAGATAATAAAGACTTATTTGATATTGAAACATATAACTATAACTTACCAGAAGAATTAATAGCTCAAACACCTGCTGAACCACGTGATAGTTCTAGACTTTTAGTTTTCAATAAAGAGAATAATACGATTGAACATAAAAGGTTTTATAATATAATTGACTATTTAAATGCTGGTGATGTTTTAGTTGTTAATAACACAAAAGTTATTCCGGCTAGGTTGATGGGAATAAAGCAAGAAACAAACGCAAAAATTGAAGTTTTATTACTAAAGCGAATAAACTTAACAGATTGGGAAGCTTTATTAAAACCTGGCAAAAGGGCTAAAGTTGGAACAATTATTAAATTTTCCGATGAATTGTCTCTTGATGTTTTGGAGAATACTGATTTTGGCGGTAAAATTGTTAGGTTTATATTTGATGGTAAGTTTGAAGAAATTTTGGATAGAATTGGTGTTATGCCACTTCCACCATATATTCACGAAAAGCTTAAAGATAAATCAAGATACAACACTGTTTACTCCAAAATTAACGGAAGTTCAGCTGCACCAACCGCAGGGCTCCATTTTACCAAGGAGTTACTAGAAAAAATTAAAAACAAAGGTATTATTGTTGTTAACGTGTTGTTACATGTTGGTTTAGGAACATTCAGACCTGTTGAAGAAACAAATATTTTAGACCATAAAATGCACACAGAACACATTGAGGTAACAAAAGAAACTTGCGGCATCATTAATAAAGCAAAAGAAGAAGGAAGGCGTGTTATTGCTGTTGGCACAACAAGCATTAGAACACTTGAAAGTTCATGCGATGAAAATGGTAAACTTATCCCAACAAACAAAGATACAGGAATTTTTATATACCCAGGTTACAAATTTAAAATTATTGATGGAATAATAACTAATTTTCACCTCCCTAAGAGCACTCTTATAATGCTTATTTCAGCATTTGCTGGATTAGATGAAACTATGAATTTATATAACATTGCTGTTAAAGATAAATATAGGTTTTTCAGCTTTGGCGATGCGATGTTCTTATCTTAGAAGAATTGAATTTTTTAATAGAAAATAATTGAATTAAATATCGAGATTAATTAATTATACAAAAATTATAGAGATAATAATTATATTATTTTAAATATCGCAAAAAATTATGAAACGATTGAAGATTATGTTATTTATGAATGTCTAAAACTAGCAAAATGTGAGCAAGACCTATATAGGTATGGTTTAATAGGTTTATGATAAATGGAATAGAAACAACAAGATTTACTGAAATTAAGGAATAATATATGGATAAATTTAGTTATGAAACAATAAAAGTGTGTAAGCAATCTGGAGCAAGAATTGGTATATTACACACACCTCATGGAGACATTGAAACACCAGTGTTTATGCCTGTTGGAACTCAAGCAACAGTCAAAAGTTTAACGCCAGAAGAATTAAAAGAAGTTAATGCTCAAATAATACTTTCAAACACATATCATTTATTTTTAAGACCAGGAAACGAGATTGTGAAAAAAGCTGGCGGATTGCATAAGTTTATGAATTGGGATAGGCCAATCTTAACTGATAGCGGCGGTTTCCAAGTTTTTTCTCTATCTGATTTAAGAAAGATAACGGATGATGGGGTTGAATTTAGATCTCATTTAAGTGGTGAAAAGCATTATATAACCCCTGAAAAAGACATGCAAATTCAAGAAGACTTAGGTTCTGATATTATGATGGCATTTGATGAATGCACAACATACGGAACTGATTACAATAAAAGTAAAAAAGCAATGGAGAGAACTTTAAGTTGGTTGGATAGATGCTATAAGTATCATAAAAATGATAATCAAGCTTTATTTCCAATTGTTCAAGGTAACTTTTATAAAGATTTAAGGCTTGAAAGCCTAGAAAGGACAAAACCATATGTTAAATATGGCATCGCCATTGGTGGATTATCTGTTGGTGAACCAAAAGAACTTATGTATGAAATGCTTGATGTTTTAAACCCTAATCTACCTAAAAATGTCCCTGCCTACTTAATGGGAGTTGGAAGCCCTGATTGCATTTTAGAAGGTGTTATTAGGGGTGTTGATATGTTTGATTGCGTTTTGCCAACTAGAATTGCAAGAAATGGGACCGCATTCACCTCAAAGGGAAAAGTTGTTGTTAGAAATGGTCAATATAAAGAAGATTTCACACCTCTTGATGATGAATGTGACTGCTATTGTTGCAAACACTATACCAAGGCATATTTAAGGCACTTAATTAACGCTGGGGAAATACTAGGTGGCAGATTATTGAGTATTCATAATATTAGATTTTTAACTCACCTTATGGAACAAATAAAAGATGCTATAAGAAATGATAGGTTGTTAGATTTTAAAGATGAATTCTTGAAAAAATATAATCAAGGAGAAATCGATAACAAGAATAATAACAAATAATATTAGTAAAAAATATAAAAATCGCATTAAATTTATTTTTTATTATGCTCAAACTATGCTATTATCATATTAATAAGATTTAAGGAGTAATTATGTTTAAATTATTAGAGAGTAATCAAGCAATGTCTTGGATTTTAGTCGCAGTCGTTGTCGTTGCGTTAATTGGTATGATGTTTTTTGGAAGAAGAACAAATGCAAAAAATATGCAAATGAGGCAAGAATTAGTTTCAAAATTTCAAAAGGGCACTAAGATTATCACAAATCAAGGAATCTACGGAACTATTCTAGAAATAAAAGAAACAACTCATGGTAAAGTTGCATTAATTTCAACTGGTGACAAAGGTCATGAAACTCATATGCTTATTCATTTAGACGCTATTATGAATATTGATGATAAAAAAGATATTGTATACGATGCCAATGGCAATGATATCACTGAGTATGATGATAAATCATCTAATCCAAGCACCCCAAATGAAATTAAAGAAAAAACAAAGGAAACTATTCCAACCACTGAAACATTAGAAGTTTCAAAAGAAGATGAAATCAGTGTTGAAAAATCTGATGAAATCAACCAAGAATTAACTTCGGAAAAAGAAATTAAACCAAAGAAATCATCATCTAAAAAGGCCTCAACTAAAAAATCAACAAAATAAGGCAAATTTAATTTTAATTCATTAAAAATCAGCAATTTATAATTGTTGATTTTTTTGTGTTTAAACATAACGCTTCATTTTCAAACATAAATATTTATAAAATGATATGTGAAATAATAATACATTTCACTTTCAAATATATAATTGGAGTTGTTATGGTTAAAGATAAAACAAAAAACACAAATAAATCACAAACACTAATTCAAATAACAAAAGCAACAATTTTAGCAGTAACATTATCTTTATTGATGCTATTAATTTTTGCACTTTTCATTCGCTTTGTAAACATATCTGAAAAAGTAATTTTACCAGTGAATCAAGTAATTAAAATTGTAAGTTTGTTCATTGCTTGTTTCGTTGCTTTAAAAAACACAAATAAGGGCTTTATAAAGGGATTAATTATTGGTATTTTATATGCCATAATTTCCTACATTGTTTTTAGCTTTTTAAGCGGCGCAATATCATTTGGACTAACCAGTTTCACAGATATTTTGTTTTGTGGCGTGATAGGCGGAATTTGTGGAATTTTAGCAGTAAACACACGTAAAAGAAATAATTAACAAGCTAATGCAATTTAAGTTAATATTAGGTAATTAGTATAGTTTAAGATTATTTAAATAAGTCAAAAATAAATAGGGAAAATCTCCCTATTTTTTTATTTTTAATTAATAACAATTGACTTGAAGTAGACTAATAATATATAATAATCTAGTTTAAAGGAGATACTTTTAATGAAAAAGAAAAGGGCAATAGGAAACTTTATTGTTTTATCTATAATAATGCTATTAGTATTTGTTTTTTCTTTTGTATCATTCAATGTTCCAGGAACAACTTCAATTTTTAAGGGCTTTTTGAAGTCTATTCCTCAAGATATTGAATATTCAGATGGAATATCAGCAACTTTTAACTTAGAAATAGCAGATTATTATAATGGCTCAGAATCAGATGCATTTAATGATACAATCAATAAAGTTCAAAGTTTATTAAAAAATGATTATAGCGAATCTAGAGTTGAAAAATACGGTGAAAATCAAATAAGAGTAACCGTTCCAGGTTCATATTTTAACACAAATAATATAGTAGGTTTTGTTGAATTTTCAACAAGCACACCAGATTCACTTTCAGATCTAACTGATGAAGAAAGGGTTGATAAAATTGCTTTAAACGGCAGTATGGTTAAAACTATTAAATACCAATCATACAACGGCCAACCTGGAGTGTATATCGAATTTAATAAAGAAGGAAAGGAAAAATTTTCTAAACTAACAGAAAATGCTGGTTCAAGTGCAATAACGCTTTATATTTACACAAACAAGAACTATGATTCATACTTTAGTGCTGTTAGCATTGATTCACAAATCGACTATGGTTATATTTTCTTATCTGGCGGAAACATCAAAACTAAGTCTATTGCACAAGAAAATGCAAGCAAACTATCAACAGGTTTGATAGGAACAAATATGAAACTAAATGGAAGCTATGAGCAAGTAGAAAATGCATTTGCAACATCAATTATATCAAATAATAAACTAACTCTTATGGTTTTAACTTCAATAATTAGTGCTCTAGTTTTAGTTGGTGCGATTATATTCTTGTGTGTTAGATATAGAGAGTTTGGTGCAATCGCTATGCTTTCGTTATTTAGTTTTTTATGCTTAAATATTTTAACATTCGCTTTTATTGAAAATTTATTTATGTCTGTTTCAACTATTTCTGCAATTGGTCTATCTTTTGCATTAACACTAGTTGCTCACATAATCATACTAGAGAAAATGCGTAAAAAATTCTATAATGGTACTAAATTTATTGCTAGTTGCAAAAACGGTTACAAAGAGTCAATTTTAACAATTATTGATTCATACGCACCTGTTTTAATTGCATCATTGATTTCAATATTTATATCATTTAATTCTTTGTATTCATTCTTTTATGCGTTCACGATCTCATTGGCATTTGGAATATTCACATCTTTATTAACATTTAGATGGTTTATTGGTTTATATTTGAACATTAATCCAACAAAGAATATAAAAGTAAATTTTGTGAAGGGGGAAAAATAGATGAAGAATCAGCAAACTAAAAAAGAATCTAAATGCTTATGTTCTATTCTAAGTGAAAAAACAAACTTCACAAGCAAATCTTTATTTTTAATGTTAGTCCCAGCAATTTTAGTATTACTTTCTCTAGTGATGTTCTTAATTGTTGGTTTTAATAAAGATATATCTATCCAAAAAAGATATACGGCAAACATTGAGTTTAAAACAACAATAAATTCTGAAGATTTTGACACCACCATTAGTAATGTCTCTAAATCATTAAAAGAGAGCAATATTTCCAATTTTGAATTCTCTAAGGCAAATAAAGACACTATGAGAGCTAAACTAATAATTAATGTTTCATGTAATAAAATTAGCGCAGATAATGTTTCAAATGTTTTAAGCGATTGTAAATCAGAAATTACTACTTATATAATAAATCAGTATCCTGATGCCGTTGTATCTGATTTCACTGAAATAAAAACTATGGTGAATAAAGTAATTCCTAGTATTTGCCTAGCGATTTTGTTTTTCGCTCTTATTTCATTTGTTTATTTATGGATTAGGATTGAGGTTGTTTCAGCTTTTGCAACAATGCTAAATATTATATTTAACTCAATACTATTAACTAGTTTAATTGCATTGTTTAGAATTCCAATAAATGAAACAATTGGATTAGCATTTGTAACTATGTTGGTATTAACAACTGTTATATCAGCCATCGTTTTTAACAAAATTAAAGCACTTCAATACAACGATAACTTTAAAGCATCTTTGAATAGAGAATATATTTCTTCAGCACTTAAGGCAGTAATTAAGCCAATTTTTAAAATTTCATTAAGTTTAATTATTTTAACTTTAATCGCTATGATAGTATCATTCTTTGTTGCAACTCCTTTTGCATTTACTTTAATAGCAACTCTAATTGCAATCATTGTATCATTTTACACATCAATTTACATTGGCACTTGCATATGGAATTCTATATATAAAAAATCAAAAAATAAGAGAATAGGTTTTTATAAAGACTTAGTTGCTAAAAAAGAACAAAAGAAAAATGGCAAATTAACATCTGAAGATGAAAAATTAATAGTATAAATTTAAAGCCCTTAAATCACGCTATTTTTGCGTTTTAAGGGTTTTTTGTTTAAGATTTAAAGGGTATAATATGATTTTTTCACCAAAATGCACAAGAAAATTTAATAAAGAAGAAATTTCAAATTTAAGTAAAAAATTTAATTTAGATGAAAGCATAATCAGCCTTCTTTTTATGCGTGGCATTACCACAGAAAATGCAATTTCAGCTTATATTAACCCAACTATAGATGAATTTAACAATCCTTTTGATTTGTCTGATATGCAAAAAGTTATAGATAAAATAAATTACCATATTAGTAATAACTCTAGAATTGTTATACTAGGTGACTACGATACTGATGGGATTAGTGCATCTGCAATAATGTATAAATTTTTGAAAACAAAATCTGATAATATTTTTGTTTTCTTACCAAATAGAATAGCTGATGGCTATGGTTTATCTCTAGAGACTATTGATAAAATTAATGAAATGTACTCACCAAATTTTATTATTACCGTAGATTGTGGAATATCAGCAAAAAATGAAGTTGATTATTGCCTATCTAAGGGGATTGATATTGTCATAACTGACCACCATGATATTCCAGAAACAATTCCTAATTGCTTAATTATAAATCCAAAACTCCCAAACCAAAAATATCCATTTAAAGAGCTGTGTGGTGCTGGGGTTGCATTAAAAATAGTTCAAGCGTTTATTGGAATTGAAGAAACACTTAATGAATACACTACTCTTGCCGCAATTGCAACCGTTGCAGACATAGTTCCATTAGTTCAAGAGAATAGATGTATTGTTAGTTTAGGATTAAAAAAACAAGAAGAAAATTTTCCGTTAGGCATTAAAAAGTTACTTAAACATATGAAATGCGAACTACCAATCAAGTCTACCGATATTTCTTTTAAACTTGCACCAAAACTAAATGCAACTGGAAGAATGGGAGATGCTATAATCTCTTTCAATCTGCTAATAGAAAACGATGAAAAAGAAATTAATAAAATTATTGCAAAATTAATTGAATTAAACGATAAACGATTAGATGAAACAAATAAAATTATTGATGATGTGTTAGTTAAACTTGAAAATGTTAACATCTCAAAATTGGGTGCTATTGTTTTGTACAATTCAAAATGGGAAAGTGGGGTTTTAGGAATAATTTGCTCTAAACTTGTTGAAAAATACAACCGACCAACTTGTATCTTAACGAAAGTTGATGATGAATACAAAGGTAGTTTAAGAAGTGTTCCAGGAATAAATATTTTCGAAGCTTTAAATAACATAAAGGATTGCCTAATCCAATTTGGTGGACACAACCAAGCTGCTGGAGTAACTATTGACAAAAACAATCTCGAAAAATTTAAATATGCTTTGAATGATTATATTCTTAAAAAGTACTCTAAATCATTATTTCTGCAAGAAAAACAATACGATTTAGACATCACAAAATTAACAATAACTGAAGATTTCATAAAGCAATTAGATGTTTTAGAACCTTGCGGTTTAGCAAATGAAAAACCTCAATTTAAATTATCTTTTAATAATGCCATAGTTAACCATATGCCAAATCATTATAATCATATTTGTGCGAAAATTAATAACCTTAATCTTGTTGGATTTAATTTTGGGGATTATGTTCAACAACTAAACACAAACTCTAATAAAGAAATTATTTTAGAATTACAACTTGAAACTTTTAGAAATAAACCAATATTGAAGGGTATGATTAAATTTATAAAATGTTTTAAGTTAAACACACCAATAAAAAATGAATTTGCTTATGCAAATTATATTTCTCAATTAAACAATATTCCTGAAGAAATCAGTCAATTAAAGCCAAAATATTTAAATGATGATGAATTAGAAACAACAATTAAAAACAAACTGAATGGCTCAGAATTTGGCACAGTTATTATTTCAAACACTTTTGAATCTTATTTAAAATATACAAATTTATTTCCAAATATTCAAAATTTTGAATTAGAGAATTTTAAAGATTCATCTGGAGTAAACACTATTATTTATGCACCAGTTGAAGGCATTTCTTACAAAAATTATGTAAACATATTTTTCGTTGATCCGCCAATTACAAATGATTATTTGTTTAGTATAACAACTAAGAAAAATAGAGTTTTTACAACTAATAAAAAGTTTGATGTAAATATTTTAAAAGATTTATCAGTGGATAGGAAAATTTTTGCTGTTTATCATAAAGCAATATCTAATCTCATATCTAAAAATTTAGCTTTCAATAATATGTATCATTTATATGAGTCTATGAAAAAAAATAATCCTCAATATAGAAACTTTTCTTATACTGAGTTTAAATTTGTTTGTATGGTTTTATCTGAGCTTGGAATATTTATAATTAAAGAAAATTCTATAGAAACAACTAATGTTAAAAGCGAATTGAATAATTCTAAAATGTATGTTTATATTAAAAAATTACTAGAAACAAGGAGTAATTAATGACTGTTGAAGAATTTAAAATTAATATTAAAAATTCATATCCGTTAGAACAATCCGAACAAGTAATTCAAATTTTAAATTATGTGAATGCAATTAATTTTGAAGATCCTATTTACAACTCTGAATTTTCAATTGAGGTTGCCAGTAGTGTTTTGAATAACAAGTTAGATTATAAATCTGTGATAGTTGGACTGTTGTATCCAATTGTTAAATTAAACAAATTAGATGAAATCAAAGGTTATAATCTTGATTTTGAAATATTTGAAATGCTAAGTTCTCTTAGTTTAATTGAAAAAACAAACCTCACAACAAAGCAAGAGCAACTTGATAGCGTTAAAAAAATGTTTATTGGATTAGCAAAAGATATTCGTGTGGTTATCATCAAATTGTGTGCTGAAGAATTAAAGCTAAAATATTTAGATAAAATGACACCAGAAAAAGTTGAAGCATTAATGAAAAGTTATACCGATTTATATTCTCCAATTTCAGCAATGCTTGGTATGAGTCAAATTAAAAACAAACTTGAAAATGCCACTTTTAAATATTATAAGCCTAAAATGTATGAAGAACTTTCTGATGCATTGAACAAATATGTTGAAGAAAGAAACGGGCAAATTCAGGATGTGATTGAAAAAATTAAAACTGAGTTAAAGCCAATAATCAAGGGTGACTATCTCGTTTATGGTAGGCAAAAGCAACTTGCAAGTATTGCGAAAAAACTGCAGAAAAAAAATATGACTATTTCAACAATTTTAGATATTTATGGAAGAAAAAATAATATTGAAGAACTAACTGAACACAAATCGTTTAATGAAATCACTTTGAGCCATATCTTAGATATTTTAGCTGTGCGTGTTATTGTTAACACAGTTGAAGAGTGTTACACAGTTTTAGGCAAAATATTCTCTATTTTTAAGCCATTTGGAAATTTTAAAGACTACATTTCCCACCCAAAAGAAAATGGTTATCAGTCACTTCACACAGCCATAATACTAGATAACGGTGATCCAGTTGAAATTCAAATAAGAACATTTGAAATGCATCAATATGCCGAATATGGTCTTGCAGCCCACTGGGCATATAAAGAGAATAGAAAAGTTAATGAAAGTGATATTAAGATTAATTACATACGTTCAATTTTAGAAATGTATAAAGAAAAATCGGCAGATGAATTACTCGATATTTTAAAAACCGATGTGTATGTGGGGAATATATTTGTTCAGTCACCTATGGGAAAAATTCTTGAATTTCCAGAAGGTTCAACTCCTATTGACTTTGCTTATGCAATTCATTCTAAAATTGGAAACACTTGTGTTGGTGCTAAAATAAATGGGAAAATGGTTCCTTTATCAACTATGTTATATAATGGTGATATAGTTGAAATAATCACAAATCCGAATTCTAAAGGGCCATCAAGAGATTGGTTAAAATTATGTAAAACATCTGGTGCAAGATCAAAAATAAATGCATTTTTCCGCAAAGAAATGAAAGAAGAAAACATTAGAAAAGGCAAGAGTATGCTGGAAAGCCAAGCAAAACTTAAAAATATGAACTTATCTAAACTAATGATTCCGGAATTTTTAGAAGAAGTTTTTGATAAATACTCACTAGCATCACTTGATGATTTATATGCATCTATCGGTTATGGCGGTTTAAACACAACTCAAATTTTAAATAAGTTAAAAAACTTATATAATGATAAAATCAAGCAAGAAAAAATAACAGAAAAAAATGACAAACAGTACAAGAATGTAAACTCTGAAGGCAAAGTTTTTGTTAGGGGATTCAGCAAACTTTTAACAAAATTTGCTAAATGTTGCAATCCAGTTCCAGGCGATGACATAGTTGGTTATGTTTCACGCGGAAAGGGTGTAACTATTCATAGAGCCGATTGTCCTTCGATAAATAACTATGAATTTGATAGATTAATTGAGTGCGAATGGAATGATTGTTCTGGCAATAGCTTTATAGGTTCTATTAGTGTAATTTGTTCTAATAAATCAACAACAATCCCATTAATATCTAAAAAACTTGGTGATAACAAAATTCAAGTTGCACACATTTCAAGTAAAACAATTTCAGATAATAAACTATTAATAACCATTCAAGTATATATTTCAAAAAAGGAAGAAATAAACGAAATAATTCAAAAACTTTTATCACTTCAAGATGTTTTTGAAGCGTTTAGAGCAGTGTAATGGAAATACTAACTAACGAATCAAAATTAGAAGAACAACTTTTATTAATTGTAAAATTATTTTACAATAAAAATTCAATTGATAATCTAAAATTAAGAATAACACATGCATCAAGTTTTAATGATAATTTTTTAAAAAGTCAAATTTGGGTTGAAGTTAAAAAACATAAATTTTTTAAAGAAAGAATTGATGAATGTGATTTTTCAATAAAGAGTAAATATCACTATATTGAAAAATATGCAAAAATTCTTTTATATCAAACACTTTCTAAAATAACTAGGAAAAATGCCCCTTGGGGAGCACTAACCGGGATAAGACCATCAAAGTTATTTAATGATCTTGTAAAACAATACAATAACGATATTAATAAAGTAAATGCAATATTCAAAAACACATATTTAGTTTCAGATAATCGTATAAAACTTTTAAATATGATTTATGATCAACAAAATAAAAAATCAGAAAATAACTCCGATAATTTATTAGATTTTTATGTGAACATTCCATTTTGTATTTCGAAATGTTACTATTGTTCATTTTTATCAGCAGTTATTGACAAAGCAAAACATTTAATTCAGCCATATGTTGATAAATTAATTTATGAGATTAAGAAAACTCTTGAATTTATTAAAATGAAAAAATTTGTTATTAGAAATGTTTATATCGGGGGAGGAACTCCAACGGCTATACCTCTAGAGTTTTTAGAAAAAATTTTAAAGTTGTTTCCTAATAATATTTCTGAATTCACAGTTGAAGCTGGTAGGCCAGATACAATAACAGAGGATACATTCAAAGTATTCAAAAAATATGGTGTAACAAGGATTAGTATAAACCCACAAACTTTCAATAACAAAACACTCAAAGCAATCGGCAGAAAACACACTGCGGAAGATTGTGTAGAAAAGTTTAAAATTGCCCAAAAATATGGTTTTATCATTAATATGGATTTAATAGCAGGATTAAGCGGTGAAAAATTCAAAGATTTTAAATTTTCGCTAAATAAAGCCATTTCATTAAATCCAAATAACATAACCGTGCATACTTTGTGTTATAAACGAACATCAAATTTAAACCTGATTGGTGGTTCCACTTCATCTGATAAAGAAACAGAAAAGATGGTTTCATACTCTATAAAAAAATTACTTAAAAATAAATATTATCCATATTACTTATACAAACAAAAAAATACTCTTGCAAACCTTGAAAATATTGGTTATTGCAGAGATAACCAGATATGCAGATTCAACATTAATAGTATGGAAGAAACATCAAGCATTATTGCATGTGGAGCAAATGGAATATCTAAAAGATTATTTACCAATGAAAATAGAATAGAGCGTTTTGCTAATGTTAAAAATATTGAAGAATATATCAATCGCATAGATGAAATGATTGATAAAAAATTTAATTTGTTTAATTAAACAATTATTCTTTTCTAAAACTGGCAAATTAATTAAATTATTTATATTTATATTAATAAAAAGTCTTTACAATAAAAAGTATTTATGATAATATACTTAGGTACCTTAATATCAGTTCTTCGTGCTACTCCCACGGGATACTTATATTTTGGCAAATAATAAATGATGGAGAATAAATATGATAAAAGCAGAAAAGAAACAAGCAATTATTAAAGAGTACGCAAAAAGCGAAGCCGACACTGGTTCTTGCGAAGTTCAAATTGCTATATTAACAGCAAGAATTAAGGAATTAACAGAACACTTAAAGGCCAACAAAAATGATGAACACACAAGAAGAGGTTTAAATAAGTTGGTAAGCAGAAGAAAGAAATTACTTAATTATTTATCAAGAACTAACCTTGAAGGTGCTCGTGAATTAAAAGCTAAATTAGGTATAAGATAGGCAACTTGAAAGGCGAAAGAATTTCTTTCGCTTTTTATTTGTTTTTAACTTGTAATTGTATGTTATATTAAGGAGAATTATGGATAGTAAAATTTTTGAAACCACTATCGGTGGTAAAAAAGTTACCATAGAAGTTGGAAAGTATGCCTTTCAAACCAATGGTCACTGCATAGTTAGATGTGGTGAAACTGCAGTTATGGTAAATGTTTGTATGAATAAAGTTCCAAGAGAAGGGCAAGACTTTTTCCCACTAAGCGTGGATTATGATGAAAAATTATATGCAGTAGGTAAAATTCCTGGTGGATTTAAACGTCGTGAAGGAAGACCAACCGATCAAGCTATTTTAACAAGTAGATTAATCGATAGACCTTTGCGTCCTTTATTCCCAAAAGGTTTTTTTAATGATGTAACTGTTATAGCAACTCCACTTAGTGTTGACTACGACAATGCTCCGGAGCCACTTGCAATGTTTGGAAGCTCTGTCGCTTTAACAATAAGTGACATTCCTTTTGCTGGTCCAACTGGAAGCTGTGAAGTTGCATTGATTAATGGTAAATACATTATCAATCCCAACACAGAAGAAAAAGCTCAAAGCTCTATTGAATTAAAAGTTGCTGGAACAAAAGATGCAATTCTAATGGTTGAGGCTGGAGCAAAACAAGTATCTGAAGGAGAAATGCTTCAAGCAATTTTATTTGCTCATAAAGAAATTAAAAAACAAGTTGAATTCCAAGAAAAACTTGCAAAGGAACTTAACATAAAGAAAGCTGAAGACATTCCATTTTATGTTATTGATGAAACTCTTGAAAAAAATGTTAGAGAATTTTCATATAGCATTATGGAAAAAGTTATGGAGCATTTTGATAGGCACGAAAGAGACCATGCTGAAGAAATTGCCAATGAAGAAATTTTAGAACACTTTTCTGAAAAATATCCTGATTGCAAAAGGCAAATTTTTGATGTGTTATATAAAATCAAAAAAGAAATTATGCGTTCTAAAATTATCAACCAAGGCATTCGCCCAGATGGCAGAAAGTTAGATGAAATTAGAAAAATTTGGTGTGAAGTTGGTATTCTTCCTAGAGTTCATGGAAGCGCTGTTTTCACAAGAGGTGAAACTCAAGCCCTAACAACTGTAACTCTTGGTAGCCTTCGTGATATGCAAAAACTTGATGGTTTAGATGAAGAAGAAGAAAAAAGATATATGCATCACTATAACTTCCCAGGCTACTCTACAGGCGAAGCTAAACCATTAAAATCAGCCGGAAGAAGAGAAATAGGGCATGGTGCTTTAGCTGAGCGTGCTTTAGTTCCTGTTTTACCAACTGAAGAAGAATTCCCATATGCAATTAGAACTGTCAGTGATATTTTAAGCAGTAACGGTTCAACTAGCCAAGCAAGTGTTTGCGGTAGCACACTATCTCTAATGGATGCAGGCGTTCCAATTTCTGCGCCAGTTGCTGGAATAGCCATGGGCCTTATTAAAGATGTTGAATCTGGTAAGGTTGCAATTCTAACTGATATTCAAGGTTTGGAAGATTTCTTGGGAGATATGGATTTCAAAGTTGCAGGAACAGAAAAGGGTATAACTGCAATCCAAATGGATATTAAGATTAAAGGTATTGATGAAAACATCTTAAGAGAAGCTTTGGAAAGAGCAAGAATTGGTAGACTTCAAATTCTTGAAAAGATGACTGCAGTTATTGCAAAACCTAGAAAAGAATTAAGTAAATATGCACCTAAAATTACTTCATTTAATATCAATCCTGATAAAATTAAAGATGTTATTGGTTCAGGCGGAAAAATGATTAATAAAATCATTGATGAAACTGGCGTTAAAATTGATATAACTGATGAAGGCCTTGTTATGATTGCTTCAACAGATGCAGAAATGAGTGAGAGAGCAAAAGAAATCATTTTAAGCATAGCTGAAGATGTTGTTGTTGGAAACACCTACACTGGAACAGTTGAAAGAATAATGCAATTTGGAGCATTTGTGTCATTTGGTTATAATAAAGAAGGAATGATTCATATTTCAAAATTATCTTCAAAAAGAGTTGAAAAAGTTGAAGATGTGGTTAAAATTGGTGATAGGGTTGAAGTAACTGTTATTAAAATCGAAAATAACAAAATAGATTTAAAACTAGTTGGCGTATTTAAATAATCAAGTAAAAAGTAACTTGTTAAATGCAAGTTACTTTTTTTATAACATTTTTTATTTATTTTATTTTAAATTTAAAATAAACATCATATATTACAACATTACTAAATAAACATATATTAATATAATAGTAGGTTTAGTATATGAAAATTAATTATAAAAAATTTAATCAAATTGGGAAATATAGATTTATTGCGAATTTTATCATAGTGGCAATACTAATAACACTTGTTGCTATAACTACCACAAGCAACTATTCATATGTTTTCAATTACGAAAATGAAAACGTTATTTATAATGGAAATAAAAATTCCGATAAAGTTTCGCTTATGATTAATGTTTATTGGGGCGATGAATACCTAGATGGAATTCTAGAGGTTTTAAGTGAGTATAATATAAAAACTACTTTTTTTGTTGGTGGCAGTTGGGTTAAAAAAGATGAAAAATATATGAAAAAAATTATTGAACATGGGCATGAAATAGGAAATCACGGATACTTTCATAAGGACCAAGACAAATTAAATTATGATCAAAATCACGAAGAAATTCAATCAAACCATAATTTAGTAAAAGTGCTATATGGGATAAACATGACTTTATTTGCACCTCCTAGCGGTGCATATAATAAATCAACAATTGAGGCTGCTCAAACTTTAGGGTATACCACCATTATGTGGTCTAAAGACACCATTGATTGGAGAGACCATGATGCTAATTTAATTTTGAAGCGTGCAACAAATAATGTTAAGGGCGGTGATTTAATATTGATGCACCCAACAGCTGAAACTCTTAAAGCATTGCCAAGCATTCTTGAATATTATAAAATGAATAATCTTAAAGCAACAACAGTTAGTGATTGTTTAAAATAAAACAAGTATTGAAACAAACAAACCCTAATACTATCCTATAATAAAACCATTTGATACTTTGCAAATTTTTAATTACAGTAAAATTTTAACAAATAGTTTAATTTAATTATTCTAAGAATAAAAAGGCTTATAATCGACTATAAATAAGTAATATTTAATTATATTAAAAAAACTACTTTTATTTATTTTTACTTATAAAAAATTCGTGATATAATATATTAAATATTAATTATTGGGGTAAAATTTGCCAGTATTTTCAAATAAATCATCTCAAACAAAAATTAAAAATCGAGATATTTCTTTTAAACTTAATATGAGTTTATTAATTACTTTTTCCTTGTTACTAATAAACCTACTTTTTAATATTTTTAGTTTTATAAACTCATTTTTTCTAGGATTTTTAGGTCTAAGCACATATGTAATATTTTTATGTGTTATCCTTTTTAGTATCTTGGGATTATTTGGTAAAAAACCTAAATTTAACACAAGTTTTATAATATACGCTATTGTTTCATTATTTATGTTCGTATCAATTATTCACATAATAACATCAAAAAGTATCCTTACAGATAATTCTTATGGAGAATATCTATCACTAGCGTATAAAAACAAATATACAGCTGGCGGTTTATTAAACTCAATATTTGTTTACCCAATTTACTTTATAACCAATCATTTTATATCAACAATATGCATTTTCACAATCCTTTTAGTAACTTTTATTTGCTTATCAATCTATAGTTTTTATATGCAACATAAAAATGCGGTTGTTAAATATGAAGAAACTGATAAACCTATGGTAGATGAAAAACAACCAAAAGTTGAAAACGATATCGCTAAAGAATCGCTAAATAAAGAAATTCAACTTGAAGACAAACCTAAAATTAATGAAGATATATTTGTTTCTGATGATGATGTTGCTTCTAACATTTCACAATCAGAGAACAACACAAACAATGATGAACTAAAAAAGTGGGAAGAAGATAGACTAAAAGCTAAAAGCGTTTTAGGTTTAGTTAAAGATACAAAACCCGAAGAAAACGCAGTTAAATTCGAATCAAACAAAGATGATCAAGCCAACCAACGCCCAAGAAAATATGTTCACAATGAAGAAGATAGTGACTATAAATACACACCAAGCAACAATTTCTCCCAAAATTATCCTAAAAAGTTAACAGAATCTGAACGAAAAAATCTAGAATTTTTAAGAGCAACAAGGGGAGAAAAACTGGCTGAAATCCAAACAAATAATATGTTTAAAGCAACAAAGACCTCTCAAGAGCTTAATGATACCATTCAACCAAAATCACCAATATTAAATAACGATGAAAACGATTCATTATTTGTTTCGGACCAATTCACAACACCGAATTTCAAAACTACTTTTAATAATAAAAGCGAAATTAAGAATAATTTTGACTATACCAATAAAGGTAATTCAAATTATCAAAATGACTATGCATATAACAAACAAAATAATTTTCCAAATACTCTGCAAAATACTATGCAAAGCAATGAAATCACTGAAACAAATCCAAAACAGCCTGATTTATATGATGAAAATTTAACATTAAATAGTTTCAATAAAAATAAAGAACAAATAAGAAATGATTACATTAATGTTAAAAGTAAATTGCAGGATATAGGGCATGAAATCAAAAACGCTCAAAAGGTTTATACCGGCGAAACAAATTCAAATATTGTTAGTGCAAATTCCTTTAATAAGCCATCAATTAATAAAATTGAATCCAAACCAGTGCGAGAGCCTAAGCAACAAAAAATTCATCAACCTTATGTTAAGCCACCAACAGATTTATTAAGATACTCTCCAAATGTTGAGCGAAATAACGATACTTCTGAGCAAGAAGTTAAAGCACGCGCTCTTGAGGAAGTTTTACAAAGCTTTAAAGTTCCTGCAACAGTAGATGCTATTGTTAAAGGTCCAACATTTACAAGATATGAAATGAAAATGCCGGTTGGTATTCCAGTATCTAAGATATTTGCATATCAAAATGATATAAAAATGCAATTAATGACAAATGAAGAAATTCGTATTGAGGCGCCCATTCCTGGCAAATCTGCTTTCGGTATTGAAGTAGTTAACGATAAAAAGGATATAGTTTGCCTAAGAGATATAATCGAATCAGACACATTCCAAAATAGTAAGTCACCATTAACATTTGTTTTAGGAAAAGATATTGTTGGTGATGGAAAAGTCGCAAAATTAGATAAAGCTCCTCATCTTCTAGTTGCTGGTTCAACGGGAAGCGGTAAAAGCGTATGTTTAAACGCACTATTAATAAGTATGCTCTATAAAAATTCACCTGATGATTTAAGGTTGATTTTAGTTGATCCAAAGAAAGTTGAATTTTCTATGTATAATGGGTTACCACATCTATTAATTCCAAATGTTATAACCGACATTGATAAAGCTATCAAAGCTTTTGATTGGTTAATTCAAGAGATGGAAAGACGTTATGGACTTTTAAATGAATTGAAGGTTAGAGCTATTGATTCATACAATGCACATCCTCAAGTTGTTTCTGGCGTTAGACCAAAAATGCCATACTTAGTTCTTGTTGTTGATGAAGTTGCTGATATTATGGCACAAGCAAAAAAAGAAATTGAAGATAAAATTCAGAGATTAGCAGCCAAAAGTAGAGCAGCCGGAATCCACCTAGTTTTAGCAACCCAAAGACCAAGTACCGATGTTATTACCGGTTTAATTAAAACTAACCTACCAACACGTATCGCATTTAAAGTAACATCTTATATTGATAGTAAAACAATACTTGACTACGGCGGTGCAGAGAAGTTAATAGGTAAGGGAGATATGCTTTATATGGCTGGAGACAGCCCAAACTTAGTCAGAATTCAAGGTGCATTCTTATCTGATAAAGAAGTTGAAGATGTTGTTGAGTTTATCAAAGATAATAACGAACCTGACTTTGATTCTGATATAGAAGAAGAAATGTTCAGTAAGAAAAATAATGGCTTTGATGCATCTAGTGGGTTAGAGGAAGAATATGATCCAAAACTTGTCGATGCTCTAAGAATGGTTATTAGAAACAATAATGTTTCTATTAGTGGAATTCAAAGAGTGTTTGGATTAGGTTATCCACGCGCAGGAAAAATTGTTGACCAAATGGAAAGATTAAACTTTATATCTCCTCCAGATAACAAGAATAAAAGAACTATTTTTATAACTGCACAAGAATTTGAAGAAAAGTTTGGAGAAGAATTATGATAAATGATAGAACAAAATATAAAATTGGCTTTATTTCCCTTGGTTGCGATAAAAATAGAGTTGATTTAGAGAAAATAATAGCAAAGCTAAAAAATAGTGGTTATCAAATAACCAATAATGAAAATGATGCTGATGTTATAATTATAAACACTTGCTCATTTATACAAGTCGCTCGTGAAGAAAGCATTGATAATATACTGAGAACTGCAACTCTGAAAGGTAATAATTTAAAGAAGATAGTTGTAACTGGTTGCTTAAATGAGATGAATTATTCAGATCTTTGTGAGAGTTTACCTGAAGTTGACAAGTTTGTTAGAGTTAATGATAATAAAGATATTGTTGATATTATTGATAAATTACTTGATATTACATCAGTAAAAGAACTTTCTATATGTTCAAACTTTAAACGTGTTTTAACAACACCGATGCATTACGCTTACCTTAAGATTGCTGATGGATGCAACAATTTTTGCACTTATTGCACTATTCCATATATTAGGGGTAGATATAAAAGCGTTTCACTTCAAGATATTTTAAACGAAGCTAATGCTTTAGTTGCTCAAGGTGTTTCTGAATTGATACTTGTTGCTCAAGATGTAACAAAATACGGTTCTGATTTTAATGATGACACAACTATAGTTTTATTAATTAAAGAACTATCAAAAATACCAAACTTAAAAAGAATTCGTCTGCTTTACTGTTATCCCGAGAATATCACTGATGAATTAATAAATGAAATTGCAACAAATAATAAGGTTTGTAAATATATCGATGTTCCTTTACAACATATTTCAAATGCTGTTTTGAAAAAGATGAATAGAAGGGGCACAAAAGAGCAAATAATTGAAAGGATAACTAAACTGCGCTTAGCCATTCCCAATATAGCAATTAGAACAACTTTTATTTTAGGGTTTCCAAATGAAACAGAAGATGATTTCAATGAATTAATTGAATTTATAAAATCATTCAAATTGAATAATGTTGGATTTTTTAAATATAGTAGGGAAGAAGGAACCCCCGCATATGATTTTGAAAACCAAATTCCAGAGAATGTGAAAGATAAAAGATTGAAAGAAATTGCTAAAATTCAATTTGATATTGTTAAAGAAATTAACAATTCTTTTGTAGGAAAAACGCTAAATGTTATTGTAGATTCTATAAATGATAATTATGCTATATGCAGAAGCGAATATCAGTGCCCAGAAGTCGATGGGATTATTATTGTTAAAAATAATCACAATTTAAGTGTTGGTTCATACCAGAATGTTAAAATAACTAAAACCAATAAATATGATTTAGAAGGAGAAATTTTATGAAAAAAGATATCAAAGATATGAAAAATTTACCCAATATTATAACTATTATAAGAATTTTATTAATTCCATTCGTAATATTCTTTTACTTAGCAAACTTTTTCGACAACGGAATTGGAAAATTAATTGCAATGATTCTATTTATTATTGCTGCAGTCACCGATATGGTTGATGGGTACATCGCCAGAAAATATAAATTAGTTTCAGATTTTGGAATTTTCCTTGATCCAATTGCTGATAAAATAATGGCTTCAACAGGCTTAGTATTACTTATTGTTGATGGCACATTACCAAGCCCTTATGGCGTTTTACTATTTATATTAATGCTTTTAAGAGATTATGTTGTTACTGGACTTCGTCAATTAGGCCAAATTAAAGGTTGCATAATCGCTGCTGACATTTGGGCAAAATTAAAATCAATTATTCTTGATATCGGACTAGTTATTGGTATGCTTCTTGCGTATTTCTATGAAATATCAACAACAACTGATTTTATAACAACGCTTGAAGTAATATTCTACGTTTTCTGCGGAGCTTCTGCTATTTTATTGATCATATCTGGAACAAATTATGTTGTTAAAAACGCACATGTATTCAAAGATGAATCAAAAACAAATATTAAGATAGAAAAAGATGATAGTGAAGATGTAATTCTATAGGTATAGGGTAAGTTATGAAAGTAACATACATTAACATAAATACAAATATTCTTTTAGCCAAAGACACTGATAAAGTTTTTGGCTTTCTATCTAAAAAACTACTAGAATGCGGATTTATCTTCTCTGCTAAACACACAATTCAAGGAACATTTGAGCAAATATCTTCTGCATTAAACAACACAAACGACAACATTATTTTTATTGTTGGTGATGCAAACTCTATAAGAAATTATTCAATTAAAACTTACTTATCAAGGTATTTAAAAGTTCAATTAACAAAAAACATAAATATATTAAAAACATTACAAAAATACTATCAACAAAATGATATCCCATACAGGCAGGAAAATGAAAATGAAAGTTGTATACCAACTGGTGCAATTCACTTGATTAATTTAACGAATGAGCTTCAGGGATTCATTTTTAAGACTATAGATAAAATATATATTTTCATTCCAAACGATATAACGGCAGTGGAATACATATATGAGAATCAGTTAATTACTTATCTGAATAGTATTATAAATTCTGATTTCAAAGTTACAACATTTAAAACTTTTGGAATTAGTGAGAAGGATTTGTTAGTTTTAATAAAAGACTATGTTAATAATAAACTCAATATTTTAATCACAACATATGCAGATGATCTTGATATAACTATAAATGTAAGGTATCAATCAAATATAAATCCAGATGAGTTTCATGATTATATGTCGGGATTATTGTCATTAATAAATAAGTTTGTTTATTCTGATGAAAATATTTCAATATATAAAACTGCTTACGATTTATTAAAATTAACAAACAATAATCTAGGAATATTTGAAAGTTCATCCTTAGGTGATATAACAAAGCAAATGTTAGATTGTGATGACAATTCAAAAAACTATGTAACTAATTCAAATTTTGCATCAAAAGAAAAAACTCTTATTTCTGGATTAGATTTAAATAAACAAATAATTAATGAATATGGACTAATTAGCGTTGAAACCACTTATGAAATTGCAGTTTCTATGTTGCAAAAATATAGCAATAAATTAGTTATTTGCACATGGGGCGAAATTCCACAAAACTATTCATCTAATAATACTGTTAAATGCTTTATTGCAGTTGGAGATAACGATGGAATACATGTGTATAAAAACAATTTTACTGGGAAAAAAGATGCAATTATAAAAAACATTTCGAAAAGTTCAATTTTTTATTTAATTAAAAAAATAAAGCAAAATGATTTGCTTTTTAACCAAACTATTGTATAATATTTATAGAACAAATGTTTAATAAACTTACGGAGATTTGATATGGATGAAAATAAAAAGAAAGCCTTAGAACAAGCACTTTTGCATATAGAAAAGCAGTTTGGTAAAGGTTCAATAATGAAATTAAGCGAGTCTGCAAGTCAGGCTGTGGATGTTATTCCAACTGGTTGCCTTACACTTGATTACGCATTAGGAATAGGAGGTGTTCCTCGCGGAAGAATAATTGAAATTTATGGTCCTGAAAGTTCAGGTAAAACAACTGTTTCTCTACATATATTAGCTGAAGCACAAAAGTTAGGCGGAGCCGCTGCTTTTATTGATGCTGAACATGCTTTAGATCCTCAATATGCTGCAAAGCTAGGCGTTAATGTTGATGATTTATATATTAGTCAACCAGACACTGGTGAACAAGCATTAGATATTTGCGAGGCATTAGTTAGAAGTGGGGCAATTGACATCATAGTTGTTGACTCTGTCGCCGCTTTAACTCCAAAAGCTGAAATTGATGGTGAAATGGGCGATAACTTTATTGGATCTCACGCTAGATTGATGAGTCAAGCATTAAGAAAATTAACAGGAATAATCAACAAAAGCAACACTTGCGTTATATTTATTAACCAATTGCGTGATAAAATAGGTGTTATATATGGAAGCCCAGAAACAACAACTGGCGGAAAAGCTTTAAAGTTTTACTCAAGTGTTAGATTAGATGTTAGAAAAACTGATGTAATAAAAGATGGAAGCGAAATCATCGGTAATAAAACGAAGATTAAAGTAGTTAAAAATAAAATGGCTCCACCATTCAAAACTGCTGAATTTGATATTCTATATGGAATTGGAATTGATAAAGAAGGCTGTGTTGTTGATATGGCAGCTCAAGCAGACATCATTCAAAAAAGTGGTTCATGGTATAGTTACAATGGAGAAAAGATTGGCCAAGGAAGAGACTCAGCTAAAGCTTTCTTACATAACAATCCTGAAATTTATGAAACAGTCTATAATAAAGTTAAAGAAGCAATGCAAAATAATAATTAATAAAAAATGTGATTTAGATGCCGATTGCGACTTAATAAATCACATTTTTTTAAAGCAATTTTATTATAAAATTAGGTAGGATAAAATAATGAACATTAGAATATTACAAACATCAAAAAGCGATTTCATAAACTCAAAAGAAAATTTTGATATCTTTAGTGGACATTGTGCTGGAGTTTGCTATATGCCAAACACAATTGATGATATATTAAATGAACCAATTGAAAAAACTCAACGCAGAATTAATCAAACAAAACAGAGCGGACACCATAGCGTTTATGACCATAACTATATTTCATTATACTTAGAGGATATTCCCAAACTTCTTGTAATGTTTTTAAATAACGAAAGAATGTACACAACTAGCGAAAAATCTGGCAGATATACTATTATGAGAACATCACCAAGGGAAGAAGAACTATATAACAAATGGTTAGAAATTTATACAAACTTAATAAATGATAAATACAAGAATACTAATCAATACTTTTCAGAGTTCAGAATTAAAAAGTTGGCTCAAGAAAATGCAAGATATTTAACATCAATTTTTACTCCAGTTTCACTCGTCTACTCAGTTTCGTATAGACAATTAAACATTTTATACAGCTCGCTATATAAGTTGTCCCAAACAAAGCAAATCGCAATATTAGAAAAATTAAAGCCATATATAATTGAGTTGCTAGAACAATTAAAAAACACTGGTTACATTGATGACATACTATGTGTAGATAATAAAAATAGAACTCTTAGTTTATTCAACACAAATAAATCAAAACCACAAGAATACTTCGGTGATGTATATTGCACCACTTATAAGTTAACACTTCCAGCGTTGGCAGAAGCTCAAAGGCATAGAACATTGGCGTATAATATTGAACCATTGAAAAGGACCGAATATTACGTGCCCAATATAATTAGAAAAAATGAAACATTGAAAAATGAATGGTTAAGTGATTTAGATTCTATAAAAGAATTATATCCACAAGCAATTTTATATAAAGTTACTGAACGTGGTTTATTTGAAAATTTTACTCTTAAATTAAAAGAAAGAAATTGCACCTTTGTTCTATTAGAATTATATCAATCTACCCAAAAGACACTTAAAAAATATTATAGTTCACTTAAAAAGTCTAATTATTATTTAAAAGAAAAATTAAGCGAATATAATTATCCAGCAAGATGTTATTTTAAAGATTTTAAGTGCAC
>JBNMHL010000010.1:0-33249 GCA_050872745.1 Clostridiales bacterium
ACTTACATCTTAATATATTCCACTTCTCAAATTCTCAAATTTGTGCCGAAGTGGCGGAACGGTAGACGCACACGACTCAAAATCGTGCGGGAAACCATGAGGGTTCGAGTCCCTCCTTCGGCACCAACATAAGTCTAAATCGAAACCAAAAAGGTTTCGATTTAGTTTTTTTTATTGGTGCACCAAGTAACAAAAGAAAAGTCTTTAATGAAGCGACACTTATAGAGTTTACTTTAATAAGACTTTTCTTTTTGTTTACAATGAAATTAAACTTTGCGGTTAAGTTAAATTACCTTATGTGATTGATTATACACCGCAATAATGTGTTTTATAATGCAAGATTTGTTTCACATTATCTTTACTTATATTTATTTTTACCAATTATTTATCAGCCTTGGTTTAGCAAAATACTTTTAACGAGTGGCATAAAAACGTTATATATATTATTTAGTTCCATTGCTACCTTTTCCACATCAAGGTCGAAATCATAATTTTTGTAATTTGTGGTATCAAAAATTGATTCGTTTATTTTTCTTGAACTTGATGAATAAAACAATTTTCCAAATCTACCAATTCTCGTTGCCAACTTCTTATCATTTCTATCCCACACAAATCCATATCCAATTTTGCTTTCAATATCTTTCTTTTGAGCGTAAAGTTTATCAAAAATTTTGTTTGCATCTTTATCTCCAAAATAAACACAGATATCTTTAAGTTTTCCATCAACCACTCTTGCGTTTACCATCATCTTACTAAACGGCAAATCGGCAATTTTGCGGATATCAAAATGTTCGCAATTATCTGCATATTTCACGAAAAAATCAGAATAATTTTCTTTAAAATAATTTGCTAATTTATCAAAAAAAACTCTTCTAACTTTTTCATCATTTGTTAACCCTGAAATATCCAATTCCACCTCAGGCAACAAATCATCAACTTTTGAGGCAACATTCATATTTCGTGGGTTTGTTTGAATATTATCTAAATCAGCGTTTTCTCTATCGAAAATTTCTATTCCGCAATGCTCATATGCTTTTAAAGGGTTTTCACGGTGTTTTCTATAGCCTAAAAGGTTTAATTTGTTGTTTTCTTCTTTAGTTATCCAACAAAGTCGTTGTGTTAAAATTAACTCTTTAATTTTTTCCACACTAAGGTTTCCTTTTTCACAAAGCTCAAGAATTTTGGTTTTAAAATCATAGGCGGTTGTCATATGCTCATCAACAAATTGCTGGTGAACCACAATCTTTTCTCCACTTTTTGTTTTAACAGAACTTAGCCAGTCAAAATCTCTAATGTCTCGCCCAGTTAAATCATAAAATTCGTTGTAGGCTTTCACGCTTGCTAAATGTTTTGGGAATTTCATCAACACCCACTCATCGTGACTTGCCCTATCGAATATCCATTTATTTGCAACAGTTGGATTGTTAATCATCGCTTGGGTGTAGTCAAGCAACATTTTGCACCAAGTTTCAAACTCCTTTTCTTGAATTTCACCGATGAAACCATTGGTAGTTTTCATATTTTTCTCCTTTATATGCAAATTGCACCATCAAGTTTATTATAACAAAAATCAGTTACGTATCCAATTATAAATAACAAAATATTCATAATGTTTATAAAAATCACGAAAATCTAGCAAAAGAGAAAATACCAGAAACACAATTTATTTAATTTCAAATAATTTTTAATTCAAAATTTTTAAATTTTTTATTGCTATATTTGACATGAATATTTTAGGCTGATATAATATGGGCAAGGAAGTAAGAAATTATGTTTACTTTAATTCAACAACAACAAGTTAATATTAACTTCATATTGTAATTCACTTACAATTGTTTTTGTTGTTTGAATAAATTATTAGATTGAACGCAACCAAACATTGTTTGGTTGCTTTTTGTTTTTAAGGAGGAAATTATGAAAACAAAAGTTGAAAAAATATTTGGGAAATATGTTCTTAATGATGAAACATTGAAAAAGTTTTTGCCATCGAGGGTATACAAGGAATATTCTCAAACAAAATTAGAGATGAAACCTCTTAGCAAAAATTGTGCACACCACATAGCAATTGCGATTAAAAAATGGGCTTTTAAAATGGGCGCCACTAGATATACCCATTGGTTTATGCCATTGAATAACAAAACTGCCGAAAAACAAGTTTCGTTTATTGAGATTAATTCAAAAGGAAAAGTGTTAGAAGATTTTAGTGAAAGTACGTTAATCAAAGGCGAAGCTGATGCATCAAGTTTTCCTAATGGTGGCGAACGAATGACTTTCGAAGCTCGTGGCTACACCGTTTGGGACTACACTTCTCCAATTTTCATTAAGGAATATTCTGCGGACAACAAGGTTGTGTATATCCCAACTGCGTTTTGCTCATATAACGGCACCGCACTCGATGAAAAAACACCGCTTTTAAGAGCAACACAAGCTTTAAATAATGAAACATTAAAACTGCTTAAAAAACTTAATGTGAGTGGAGTTTTAAAAACAGAATTTAATGTGGGCGCAGAACAAGAGTATTTTTTAATTGATAAGTATATGTTTGAAAATAGGTTTGATTTAAAAACAACTGGAAGAACTTTGATTGGAGCGAAACCTTTAAAATCTCAAGAAGAGAATAGCCACTATTTTGGAAAAATTGAAGAGCGAATTTCTAAGTTTATGAATGATGTTAATAAAAAACTTTGGAAAATGGGAATAACCGCAAAACTTCAACATAACGAAGTTGCACCTTGCCAATTTGAATTTGTTCCAATTTTCAATTGCGTTAACATCGCCAACGATCAAAATCAACTTATTATGGAAACACTTTCCGACACTGCAAAAAACTACAATTTAGTTGCATTGTTCCATGAAAAACCTTTCAACCATATTAACGGAAGTGGAAAACACGAAAACTGGTCTATAACCACCAACAATGGCATTAACTTATTTGATGTTAAAGCAAAAGATAACTTATTATTTGCAACATTTTTTGTCAGTATGGTATGTGCTATTGACAAATACTACCCTATTTTAAGACAATCAACAGCATATTACAGCAACGACTTTAGACTAGGTGGAAATGAAGCACCTCCTGCATTAATCTCAATTTATACCAGTGATTTCTTGCTTGAATATGTTAAAGCAGTTTTATCAAATAAAGCAACCAGTCCTGAAAAATACTTTTTAAAAACAGGCGTTAGTTTTCTTCCTTCAGCAGAAAAAGACTATTGCGATAGAAACAGAACTAGCCCATTTGCATTCACTGGAAACAAGTTCGAATTTAGAATGCCCGGCTCTTCTCAATCGGTTGCATGGCCATCAACTTGCGTTTGCACAATCCTTTGTGATGTTATATCTGAATTAAACGGAAAATTAAAAGATTCAACTAACCCACGCGAGGATATAAAACCTATCCTTTCCTCAATGCTTGAAAAACACAGCAGAATAATATACAATGGAAACGGTTATGATAAAGAATGGTTGAATATCGCAAAGAAAAGAGGTTTGATTGAATATAAAAATGGAATAAGCACATTTAATGTTTTAAGCGATGAAAACACTATTAAAGTTTTTGAAAAGCACAATATCTTAAGCAAAAATGAACTTTTAATTAGAAAGTCAAACACAATCAAAACTTACTTTGAAAATCTTTTATTAGATGCAAAAACATTAACATATATGTTTAATAAAGATATCTTTCCAGCACTAAACACATACGCAGAAAAAGATAAACAAAACTCAATCACCAAAGATTTAATGTTTTTAAAAAACAAACTTTCAACACTTACAAAAATAATAGGCGAATTTGAAAGTTTAAGTGAAGATGAAAAGCTAAAATCAGCCAGCAAAATTTCAGACACTATTTTAGCAATTAGAACTGAATACGACAACATAGAAAATTTAATTCCTAAAAAATATATGCCATTCCCAGATTACAACGAAGTATTGTTTTAAAAAAAATCTCATAGCAAAACAGCTATGAGATTTTTTAACATTTTAAATTAATATTTGTAATTATCAACACAAATTCGTTTAGCTCTTGTTACTTATGGTTCTTTCACTAAATTTTAAAACATTATTTAAAATCAAACAACTTCGTAATTGATTAAAAACTCGATATCACAAAGTTTTATCTTTGCTTGTTTTATACCCAATGAAGTCGTGTCTATATCTTCTAAAATTTCATAGTTATAATATTGAAGCGGAACTTCAACCCCATTTATATATTGCCTTTCACTTGACCAACTTTCACCATTATTGCCACTAATTTTTTGATTATTTAAATCTCCCATATAACAAGAATCTTTATAATAGGCATACACAGTTAAATCTCTTAAACTCACATTTGAATTTAATTCTATTGTTTCGTTTTCAAGGCAAACTTTATCAATTTCACTATCCACTTTGTATTTAACTTTAACTTCTATGTCACAAATTTTAACTGTGGTGGTGTGTTCCCCCACTTTTGATAAATCAACATAGTTATCAGAAACCTGAAAGCTACTAACCCAAGGCAAGGTAATAAACTTTAATTCTTCACCTTGATAATAATATGCTTTATTAAAACTTAAGTCATATAATTTATATGAGCAAGAGCATTGAATTGCGAAATCACTATCAGAATCAATATATTCAATATCGTTAAGAGAAATAACAGTGTAATTAATTTTCAAAAGTTGATAACTTCCGGCCTTTTCAAAAGGAAATTGAACTATCGCTTCTTTTTCTCCCGTTGTTGATAAATCAAAATCAGATAAGATATATTCTTTTTTATCAATTTCCCATTCAAATTTTGTACCATCATTTAATGAAATAACAACTTTTTTATTTAGCAAGCTAGCTTCGTTTGTTTTTGTTAGTTCTTGAACAAAATCATATGTGTCAAGCGATTCAAACGAGTCAAATTCCGATTCATTATATCCAACACTATATTCAAACTCATCAGCACACAATCCCAAATATAGTGTTCCCGTGAATTCGCCAACCGCATTTGTTGAGATATCGCAATACGCGTTTGATGTTACGCTAGTATTGTTATCAAAATCAATACATGAAGCGTCAACATACTCAAATTTATCATATGAAATATGATTTCCATTTTGATCAATTGGATATAAGATTTTAGAGCCATCACTAGATGATATAAAATCTGGTAGCGTTCCGTTGTAGTAAAAATAATAATCGCGTATTGTTGGAAACTCAATATACCCAATATCGCCATGAGAATTGTTACAAATTGTTTTAAGATAATTTCTTTCATTAGAACGTGCAATAACATCAATATCTGTGGTTGTGCCATCAAAATTTGTGGCAGTCACTTTAAATTTCAAAGCTTTATATTTGTGGTAATCATAATGACTTGAATATCTACCATTGCAATTATTGATTATATATTTTGAATTTTCTCCAATTAAATATGTGCTTTGAAAGCTATCTTTTTGTATTTCAATTGATTTATATTTAGGTGTGATTGTGTATATAAAATAATCGCTTGATTTTCCACCCAAACTAATCCACATTTCATTTTTTACTTCTCTAACGCTTTTGTCTTTAACAATTTTAGTTGAATTAAAGCCACGAACCATATCTTTAGTTATATCAATGTATTCACCTTCATAGTAATAATATTCAACATAAGCATACATTCCATTTAAATCAACTTCATCACCATACACATATTCCGTTTTAGGTTTACCATAAAAAGTTACATTTTGGACTTTTTTCTCTTCCCATTTTGCATACACAACTGTTGCTGTGTCGTATTCCCCCAAATTTATTAAAGATTTATCAAATGGAGTATTTAAACCTCTATCCATAAACCAACCTTTAAAGATATACAGAGGTTTAGTTGGAATTGGCATATCGTAAGTTGTTAAAATTGCAATATTTATTGGCTCACACGCACTTCCGCCATTACTTTCGAAGTTTATATATTTATTTAAAGCCCATTTTGCATAAATTGTTATTTCACTTTTAGGTTCAAGATTTTCTAAACTCTTAATTGAAAATTCTTGTGTCCATGCACCGTTATCATAAAACCAACTCATAAAAGTGTAACCCTCACGAGTAGGCATTGGAATTTCAATTTTAGATTTGTTATAGGCAATAGGATTTATTTTCTCACCGCCATTTGTGTTAAAATTTATATATGTTATTGGAATCCACCTAGCGTAAGCGGTGATTTCAACGCTCTTACTTAATGGATAATTAGCGATTGTGTTTAATGTTAATGGATTTTCCCAAATATCTTTATCAATAAACCAACCACCAAAAACATAATCTACTTTCAATGGATCATCGGGCATATCAAAGCTTTTGCCCACCTTATAAACTATAGGTTCACACTCGCTTCCACCTAAACTATCAAAATTAATTGTTAATTTTATGTTTGAGCCACACGCAGAAAAAACAATCCCGCTAAATAGGATTATCATCATAATTGAAAATGCACTTAAAAATTTTTTCATTATTTATCTCCAATTGTGTTTTTTGAAAACACTAATCAAACTTTAAAAACAAAATTTGGTCTTTGATTATACATAATTCATAAAAGTAAAGTTTATCCGTGATAGTGTTTTATCACCAGTGTTAAACTTTACCTAAAACACTTCTCTTAAGAGTATACACTTTATTTAACAATTTATCAATACAACTCTTATAGTTTTATTATATTTATTTAATTCGTGAGTTTATTTTTATTACTTGAACGGATTTGAATAAGGGCTGGAAGCCATTTTTTTGCGTGAAGCGCAAAAAAATAAATGCTTGGGACTTCCCAAGCATTAGTGCGTGAACACGCACGGCTTCCAGCCCCACGCTCAACACACCTTCGATATAACTTTTAATTTCAAACTAAGCGGAAAAAACTTTGATAAAAAATAAATAAACTTATATTTTGCACCTATCAAATACATCGGTTTTGTTTTTTTCTTGTTGCAAATTTTAAACAACTTCTTTGCAACGCTTTCCACACTCATTCTTTTATTTTCTCTTGCATCAACTTTTAAAGTTGCCTTTTTCATTGCATCACCATAACGTTCATTTGTTTCAAAATCCTTAACTCGATTTTTTGTAAACTCAGTTTTAATATCTCCAGGGCAAACGCAAGTGACATCAACCCCCAAAGGCTTGCACTCCATTCTTAACGCTTGAGATAAAGTATCTAATGCTGATTTTGAACTCGCATAAAACGCTCTATATGGCACAGGAAAAAACTCCATCGCACTACCAATATTAACGATTCTTCCCCCTTTAGGCATATGAGGCAATGCCGATTTCACACAATACCACGCTCCAAAAAAGTTTACATCGAATAACCTTTTAGCTTCTTCAGGCTTAATCAATTCCGTGATTCCGCTAAGCCCAAATCCAGCATTATTTAAAAGCAAATCAATCTTACCATATTTATTTATAATTTTTGCAAAGACTTCTTCAACAGCTTTCTCATCACTAACATCACACGAATACTCAAACTCATTTTTTTCATCAACACTTCGCGATATTGATAAAACAATATTACTTTTATCAGCCTCAAATAGCTTTCTAACTTGTTTTCCAAGCCCACTTGAGCCACCTGTTACCACAATAACCCTACTCATAAAATCTCCATTATTTATAAAACAAACATATTTAATCAATATTTTAACACACCAATCATAAATAATGAAATCAATTTTCAATTTAACTCAAAAATATCAAATTATTTATTCAATTAACTTAACACACTATAATAAAACTTAACACACTTATGATTATTCTTCCACTCTTAATGGTTTATTTTGCTCAATGCAATTAAGCACATAACTCACGATAAAATTTAAAAAAGCACGATTTGTTATTTTATTTGAATCGGAACTATTAAACTTTTCATATAACTTAGTTCCCTCATGAAAAGCATCTTTAACTGCACTTCGAATGTTTCTCTCAATATTAACAATTTGAGTGTTGTGCTTTAACGCAACCATAGGGTAAACATCTTTTTGCAAGCACGATAACTCATCTTCCCCCTTAATACAAACCAATATTGCATCTTTTATATAGTTAAAACCAATCAACTTTTGTGAAAATCCCAACCACATTAAAAGTTTTTCTAACTCTGCATTTATTTTAATCAAATCAACTTGCTTAGGTGCCAACGATAAGCACGCATCTTTCATTAAAGTTTTTATAGAATCAGAATTAATTGCTTTTGGATTTAAAATCGAAATGTTTTTATTTAACAATATTTTATTATAGACTTCGATTTCATCATCAATAAAAACGAATTTAAAAAACTTCATCATTTTTGATTCATGAGTTAATGTGTTTAAAAACTCAACATATTTGCTGAAACATTTATCAGCAAATATAACTCCCGTTTTCTTTTTATTCAAATAAGAGATAACATCTATCAAACTTGTTGCGTATGTTAACTCACAGCTATTACTTTTCAAACTGTCTCTTAACTTCTCCGCATAAATTACTTGAGACTTTGAAAACAACACAGCCGAATAATCACACTTTCCCATATTTTAACCTTTTAATATTTAATTGTTGAATATCGCCTAAAATTCATAATAGCAACCCATTTTATTCCCTAAATTTTTTAAGTAGCTAAACATTCTGTTTTTCATTGTAACAGCATAAAAATAATTTTTCAATGGTTTTTAAATAATTTTGTACAAAATTATACTATTTTTGTACAAAATGTATACAATTATCAAAATTAGCCCAAAAAAACATTTTTAAATTTAATTTACATTTTCATTTTTATTAATATTTTGTTTGTGCTATAATTGGTTAAAATTTTGGAGTAATAATGAAAAACGATAAAAAAAATAATTCTGGTATTAATAATATAAATAAGAAAAAACCACCAGCAAAAACTAACACAAATGAAACAAATAACAACGAAGCACTAGATTCTTGTTCAAAAGTGCAGCCTTTTAGCACTAATAATCCCGCAAATTCTCAAACTAACACATCCAACACCACAAATTGCACCACTAACTATAGTTATAGAATTTCACCTATCAAGCAAGTTCTAATAGCCGGGCTTCTTCTCGCCACATCAATTGTGTTTAGTAGATTCCTTGCAATTAAAACTCCAATCCTAAAAATATCGTTTGTTTTTATCCCTAATATGCTATGCGGTATTATTTTAGGTCCATGGTGGGGAATGTGTGTGGCTGGATTAACCGATTTGATTGGAGCTTTACTATTCCCTTTTGGTGCATACTTCGTTGGCTACACAATCACCGCAACACTATCGGGTTTTATATATGGATTATTTTTACAAAAAAAATATAATAAAACTAATAAGAGATTTATTATAAACTTAATTATTGCAATACTTTTAGTTTTAGTTATTTGCAATTCCGTTCTTAACACTCTATGGCTTCACATAACTGCAAAGAAAGCATTTTTTGTTTTATTACCAACGAGACTATTAAAGCAACTTATTATGCTTCCTATTGAAATAATCACAATGTTCTCAATAAATTTAGGATTAGAAAAACTTGGTATTTTTAAAATGCTTTACGAACCAATTGATGATGATGAAAATAATGATGTTGAAATTGAAGATAGAGAAGATAATAACAACTTTGCCAACGATAAAACAAACGAAGCAAACAACATAAACGAAAATACGATAAAACAAAACACCAAAAAAACAAATAGGAAATAGTGGAACAAAATTATAAGCTATTCAGAAAAAAGAATTGATTTGCCAATCAACCACAAGAAGGAAAATAAATGATTGAATTTAGAAACGTTTTCTTTAAATACCCAACGTTTACATTATCAAATTTAAATTTTAAAATCGATAGCGGGGAAATTATTGCCATAACAGGCAATAATGCGAGTGGCAAGACCACGCTAATAAAACTTATTGCAGGAATCACAAAGCAAAAAAAAGGTGAAATCCTTTTCAACAACACCCCGCTAAAAAAATGTGCCGATTTAAGAATTGGCATAATTTTTCAAAATCCAGACAACCAAATAATATTTAACAACGTTTATGATGATATTTGCTTTACGTTGAAAAACTTTAAAATAAATAAAGATGAATTTGATTCAAGAATCGACCACGCATTATCACTTGTGGATATGCAAGACTACAAACACAAAGAAAGCTTTACTCTATCAACTGGGCAAAAACAAAGAATCGCTATTGCAAATATGCTTGCAATTAACCCGCAAGTTATAATATTTGATGAAGCATCTGTTTATTTAGATCCTCTCGCAAAAGAATCACTTTATAACATTTTTCAAAAATTAAAACAAGAAGGCGTTACCGTTATTTTTACCACAAACTTTATAGAAGAAATTATTCATGCCGATAAAGTTATGATTCTAAAAGATGGGGAAATATTAAAATTTACCAACACTCAAGATATTATTAAAAATCTAAATTGCTTTAGAGAGCTAAATATGCCAATCCCACTAAAACTAGAACTTATTGAAAAGTTAAAGCTAACCGACTATAGCGACTTAAGTATATTAAAAAAGTTGAAGGTGAAATAATGTTTGTATTAATTTTAATATTCATAGCATTTTCACTTTACACTTTTCTAACGAATATAGTTTGGGTTTTACTTGGATTCACATTATCAAATTTACTATTTATTATCATATATAAAATTAAGCCCTCTCAAATATTTAAGAATTTTTATAGAAGCTTAATTCTAATTATTATTGTTTTTGCATTTAATTTAATATTTGATAATTTGATTAATAGCTTAATAGTATCTTGGAAAATATTTATAGTAGCTCAAGGATCATTTATTTTTTCAATCGCGATTCCACCACACAAAATGGCTGTTGGCTTCTATCAACTACTAATCCCATTAAAAATATTTAAAGTAAACATAACAAATATTTCTTTAATGCTTGTGATTGCGTTTAATTTTATCCCAATAATTTCAAACGATATATTTATATTAAAGCAAACTTTAAAAGCAAGAAATATTAAACTAAACCTTAAAACATTCTTTACCAAAAGCCATATCATATTCACCATGTTTTTTGCTAATTTATTTAAAAGAGTTAATCAACTTGAGGAATCATTAAAGGCGAGAAATTATAAAAGTAGATAATAAAAACTCGATTATTGTCATAAACACATAAGTTTATGACAATTTTTATTATACTTATGCCAAATACACACACAAATAAACCATTTACATTTCAACAGGAGTTTTATATTTAGCCATATCACTCCCTTCCAACTTAAGCAAAGAAACTTTATTTTTCATTCCACCACCATAACCAACCAAGTTTCCATTTTCACCCACAACTCTATGGCATGGAATAATTAAACAAATAGGATTCCAGCCCACAGCTCCACCAACTGCTTGAGCAGACATTCTTTTAATTTTTAAATCACTTGCTATTTTTTTCGCAATATCACCATAAGTTTTCACCTCACCATATGGAATTTCATTCATAGCATCAATAACCCTTTTTCTAAAGGCAGTTAAATTATTTAATTTATATTTAGGCGTAAACTTTGGACAAACGCCACTAAAATAAATATCTAACCATTTTTTCGTTTCATCAAAAATAGTTAACTCAACCTTATTTGCGCCTTGCACCGTTTTATCACCGACTTTATTAGTTTTAAATTCATCATGCGAGTTTTCAAACCACAACCCAGTTAGATATTTCCCATCACTTTTCAAACAAACCACACCTAAAGGCGACTCATATTTATCAAAATACTCCATTCCACACCTCAATCAAAATATATAATCAATATCACTTTATACATATACCACATAAACAACACTAAAACAAAGTTTTTGCACTAAATTTTGCAACAATGAATAAACTGGGTTAGGAGGAATATTTATGCCTATTATAAATACCGCAACCCTAAGTTCAAACATTCAAATCGACACTGGCGACACAGTTACTGTTACAACTAAAAGCAACACCCTCACCGCAAACAACATGGATACCGATGTTTTAGTTGAAAAAACAACACCAAAAAATTGGGCAATCCCCGAAGAAACCCTAACAGCAACAACAAAAATTACAAACAACTCAAACTCAGATATTTCAGACATTAATTTTAAATCCACAATTAGCGAGGGCGCAAGCTTTGTTCCAGAAAGCCTTTCAATTGGTTCTCAAAAACACACTGATCTTGATCCAACTATAGGATTTGTTATGCCAGTTACTATAGGCGCTTCGGGTAATGAAGTTGATGTGACCTATGAAATCAAAATTGCCAAATATACCGACGCCAATAAAATAACGATCACAACAGCAATACAGGTTTCACTAGACAATAAAAATTTCAATATAAATTCAAATGAAGCGAGCGTTAAAATTTTGCAAAACGAAGTATATCTTTTAAAATCATCATCGCCAACCGCAGTAACATCAGGCGAAACAATAACCTACACCATAATAGTTTCAAACGCAGGAACTCTCACAAACACAAACTTAATATTCACCGATCCAATTCCATCAGGAACTCAGTTTGTTGAGGGAAGCGTTAAAATAGACAATGTTAGCCAAGCAACCTACAATCCAGCCAACGGATTTCCACTAAAAGATTTAAACGAAAACGACGAAACAACTATCCAATTTGAAGTGGTTGTTGACTAAGATTGAAAGACAATTAAAATGTTTTTGTCAATAACGTGTTGTTTGGTGACAATATTTTATATGCTTGTGATAATATCGCAATAATATTAGGCAAACTTAGCATTGCAAATTTTTGTGAGTTATCAAATAATTCACTTCACCACATTTTTAAAAACAATACTTTATTAATAAAAAATGCCACCAATAAATTGTGGTAGCATAAATTAATTGCAATTAAAAATAATTTTATTCTTAACCATTTCTTTAATTTAACAAACCCAACCTTATATGTTAAAAATCAACGGAATAATTTTGCTATTAATATTAATCAAGCTTAATTAATTCATAATCTTTTGAGCCAGCCCCGAATTTTTCAGCCGTGTCTAAAATTCTGCAACCATGCCTAGACTCAACTCTTTCAATAAAATGATCTTTACCTTCATCATTTGAATTATAAACCAAATCAACACATGCCTTATCAATCGCAACAGGATCAATTGAAGCTAATATTCCAACATCTTTCAAACACGGATTTTCAGCAACCGCACAGCAATCACAATCAACCGACATATTACACATAATATTTATATAAGCCGATTTGTTTTTAAATAACTTAGCAACAGTGCTTGCCGATTCTCCCATTGCATCAATAAAGTCATCTTGCTTAGCAATATGATCCCAAAGAATTTTCTGGTCTTTTGTTACACCAGCCGAATGAATCCAACATTTGCCTTGAGATGATGCGCAACCAATTGATAACTGCTTTAAAGTTCCCCCAAATCCGCCCATAGGGTGGCCTTTGAAATGAGACAAAACTAGTAAGCTATCATAATTTAATAAATGTTTTCCAACAAAGTTTGATGTGATAATTTTTCCGCCATCGATTTTAAGCTCTGCATCACCCTCGCTATCCATTATGTCAACATTAAAATATTTACTCCAGCCATGCTCATTAATTAATTTTAAGTGCTTTTCCGTGGTGTTTCTTTCACCCGCATAGGCGGTGTTGCATTCAACAACATTTCCATTGAAATTCTCAATAAAACCTTTAAAGAATTCTGGCCTTAAAAAGTTCTGATTTCCTTTTTCGCCTGAATGAACTTTTATTGCAACCCTTCCTTCTAATTTAACACCTAAAGCATTATACACCTTTTCCAATCCAGCTTCGGATAAATCACTTGTGAAATATACTTTTGATTTCATATGCACCCCACATATTTTTTTTGCATTTATATTGTAACAAATATTCAACATATTTAAAACTTAAAATTACCTATTCACATTAAATGGTATAAAATATTCCACATTAATGGTGAAATATTTAGAATCTGCCCCCCTAAATCAACTTGCCATCAGTCAAACAATTTTAAACACTCTTTCCCATATCATAAGCTAGTTTTTTAAAATTTTCACTTAAAGAATTTGGCTCGTTTGTGCTTGTTGCAAGCAAAGTGTTTTTAAGTTTAACATCTTCAAAACACTCAATCCAACCACCCAATCCATTAATTGTTCTATCAAAAGCCTCCTTTCTATCATCATAGCAAGCACCCAATAAATAAATATCTTTAAACTCGTTGTTCTTTATGTAAAGCGGATTAAGCCTATCCAAAAATGTTTTTAATTGACCACACATTTCATAATAATAAACTGGCGTTGCAAACACCAACACATCACTTTTTTGAACTTTATCAATAACCGATTGCATATCATCATTAAGAACACAATTACCCGTGTTTTGACAAGCCAAACATCCAATACAAAACTTCAAATTAAAGTTTTTCAAAGACAAAAACTCAACTTGATTACCTGCTTCTGATGCACCTTTTGCAAAACTCCTAGCCAACAACTCACTATTACTTCCACCTCTAAGCGAAGCTGAAACAATAAAAACTTTTTTTATAAACACTATTCTCCTTTAAATTTAATTTTACTCTTTAATCATTTTTATGCAATTTCATAAACACTTTTTTACATGAAAAATCATTCCCTATTTTTAGGTTTAGATTTTTCAATCTCGTTGTCATAAGGTCGATTTTTTGATTCACATCAAGATCATGCATTGTTTCATCTTCTTCATATTCAATAAACACACCTAGGTCATCCACATCTTGCACAACAAATTCAATTTCTCCCTTTTTAAAAACATATTGTTTAGTTTTCATCTTGCACCAATTATTCAAATTTGCTTGCTCAAAAATTGATATTGCATTTTCTAGGTTGTCGATTTTGGTAACTGTTTTTTCTTCAAGTATAACGCAACCATCATCATCAATAATTTTATTTTTATAACAAATTTGAGGATTATGCTCATTTGTTATAATGTCTCTAACCAAAAATGAGTTTGCAATTAAAGTTTTATAGTCCAAATTCTCAACCTCAGCAAGCCTAGAAAAATACCAATCATCAAGCCCATATATTTCTATTAATTCAAATTTGTTATTCAACAATATTTCTTTTACTTCGCCTAGCGGCTGAAACACTTGAACCGTCACTTCAGTTTCTTTCATATCCATCCCCTAAAGTTTTTATTCTTATCTCAATTATAAATTAAAAACAAAAAAATAACAAACCAATTTTTGCAAAAAAAACTCACACAACATATTCAAACTTGTGTGAGTTTATAATTAAAAGATTATTGTGCAGTTTAAAACTAAACGCATAGTTTAACCTTAGTATATATGAAATCTAATTTTAATCATTATAAAACAAAATTAAAGCTTAAATAAATTATTGGTTATCTATTTCAGCCTTCTCTTCATCAGTTACACCTTTCATTGTTAGTGAAATACGTTTTTTATCAACATCAACACTCATGACTTTAACAATAACATTATCACCAACTTTAAGCACTTCACTTGGATGCTTAATATAATCTTTACTTATTTCTGATATATGAACTAATCCATCTTGGTGGACTGAGATATCAACAAACACACCAAAGTCGATAACATTTCTAACAACACCTCTCAAAACCATTCCTGGCTTTAGGTTTGAAATATCAAGCAACTCGCTTTTTAAGACTGGTTTTGGCAAATCATCACGAATATCTCTGCCCGGCTTTACCAATTCCTTTATGATATCTTCTAAAGTTGGAACACCAACATTTATAGTTTCAGCAACTTTATTTATTCCTTCACTTTCAACCTTATTTGGCAAAAGTTTTAAGTTGCCATTTTTTATATCTTCCTCGGTTAAACCAAAGTATTTCAAAAGCCTTTCAACAACGGGGTAACTTTCTGGGTGGACACCAGTGTTGTCAAGAACATTTTTTCCGCCTGGAATTCTTAAGAAACCAGCACATTGCTCATAAGCTTTATCTCCCAATTTTTTAACTTTTTTAAGTTCATCTCTTGATTTAAACGAGCCATTTTCTCTTCTATATTCTTCAATGTTTTTAGCCACACCTGAGTTTAAGCCTGCCACCTTTGATAATAAGCTTGGGCTAGCGGTGTTTAGATCAACGCCAACGCTATTAACACAATCTTCAACCACACCATCTAACACTTCTGTTAATCTGTTTTGAGGCATATCGTGTTGGTATTGCCCAACCCCAATTGACTTAACATCAATTTTGATAAGTTCAGCAAGCGGATCTTGCAATCTTCTTCCAATTGAAACCGCACTTCTCAACGCCACATCAAATTGTGGAAATTCAGCAGCGCCAAGCTTACTAGCAGAGTAAACCGATGCACCCGCCTCATTAACAACCGCATATTCAACTTTTCTATCCAATTTTTTGATTAAGTTTGCAACAAATATTTCACTTTCTTTTGTTGCTGTTCCATTTCCAATAGCGATAACATCAACTTTGTCTTTATTGATAAGTAAAGTTAACTTAACCTCACTTTCTTCTATTTTGCTTTGTGGTGGTGTTGCATACACAACTGTGGTGTCTAAAACGTTTCCGTTTGGATCAATAACTGCAATTTTGCAACCCGTTCTATATGCTGGATCAAGGGCAAGAACTGTTTTCCCTTTTAGTGGTGGTTGCATTAAAAGTGGGCGTAAGTTAACCTCAAACATCTTTATTGCTTGTTCGTTTGCATTCTCTGTTAACTCATTTCTAACTTCTCTTTCGATGCTTGGGAAAATCAACCTATCATATGAATCTTCGCAAATTTCCTTTAACAAATCTTCATATGGGCTATCTTTTTTAATGAACATTTTTTCAATTTCTGCCAAAGCAAATTCTTCTTTTAAAGCAAGTGTAACCTTTAAGCATCCTTCGTTTTCACCACGATTAATTGCTAAAATTCTATGGCTTGGAGTTTTTTCAATTGGCGATTCATATGCTTTATACATCTCGTAAACAAACGCATTTTCTTTAGTTTCATCAAGTTTTGTTTGAATGAATCCCTTCTTAACCAAATTAGAACGCAAAATTTTCCTTAGTTCCGCGTTATCAGAAATGGTTTCCGCAACAATATCTTTAGCGCCTTTCAAGGCTTCTTCAGCACTCTTAACCTCTTTCTCTTCACTAACGAAATCTTCAGCAAGTTTCATCAAATCAACGTTTTTATCTTGCTTTAAGATCGCATCTGCAAGTGGTTGCAATCCCTTTGCAATAGCCACAGATGCCCTAGTTTTCCTCTTAGGTTTGAATGGTCGATATATATCTTCAACTTCGGTCATAGTGATTGCATCATCTAGAGCCTTTTGAATTTCATCGGTCATATTGCCTTGCTCGGTGATTAATTTCGAAACATCTTCTTTTCTTTTATTTAAATTTCTTAAATATGTTAGCCTATCACTAAACTGCCTTAAAACTTGGTCATCGCAACTACCTGTTAATTCCTTTCTATATCTTGCAATAAATGGAATTGTGCAACCCTCGTTTAAAAGCATAATAATGTTTTCAACATGGTTCGGTTTTAGATTAAACTCATAGGCTAATTGTTCTTCAATTGTCATTTTTGTTTCCTTTTTTTGCTTTAATACTTAGTTTGAATTATGTTCTATTCTTCCCAAAAACAACTCAAACTAATATAATTATAGCAAATTTATTAAAAATTGACTAATGATTACGCTACTTTTTTAAAGTTGGCGAATCTTAGAATTTATGAAGAGTACCTTGTTTCATATTATCAATTCGCCTATTTCTCCATAGTTTTTTAACATAAAAAGTTGAAGAAGCCTCACAAACACTTCTTCAACTTTTTGAGTTGTGTAATAATTTTAAATTTCAATATTTAACGTGACTACATAATTTATTGTGGAGTTGCATTTAGCAACTTAAAATTAGAACAAGTCAAATTTTAACATCGAATAGTTTTTATTTTCTAAACTAACATCACTTAACCACAGTACATAAACCCTGCAAATGACTCATCATTCCAAATATCTTTTAATAACCTTCCATCGATTTCTGCTTTATCTTCAAATTCCTCTCGAGTTTTAAATTCATGCTTAGCCCTTTAGTTGCCAACACAATGTGGTCATTTGATTAAAATAAACCTCATACATTACATCGTTATATTTAAACAACATTTCACTATAGAAATATAATCCATTTACAAATTCTTTAAATGTGGCCTTCCAAGTTACACTTACCATTTTATCATAGAATCTCACAATGTTCAACATTTGTATGTCACGAATCCCCGCATTAAATGCTAATAAGCACAAAAAAAAAAGATAGATACTTTTAACCGTGCTTACGATAGTTGGATTCAGCACGGTCAGGTGGAAAATAAAGTATCTATCTATGTAAGATAATATCATAATGGGCGGGAAATGTAAATAGATTTTAACACATTTTTCAATTTTTTTAATAAATTCTATGGTCAATTTTAACAAATCTCACTATTGACAAATTCAATTTTAATATGGTATATTTATTATAGGAGAAATTGATTATGGGCAAGATTTTAGATAATTATTTAAGTGGCAAAACAACTGAAGAACCACTTCTTGATAAAATTCATAAAGAGTATAATTTCACATATGGCACACCTTGCCCAAAAGCAAATTCAATTCAAGTTATGGGGCAAGATAGATATTATAAATATCTAGATGCAAGATCTGGCAATTTACTTAATTGCGATTTAGAATGCATGAGCATTATTGATTTAATAAAGTTTGCATTTTATATCGTTAATGGCAGAAATAAATCACCAGAACCGCTAAGTTTTGAAAAATAACGCAATAAATTTATTGGCTTGATTTTAATCATCATTGCAAACAAAAAAGGCACTTAAATTGAAGTAAGCTCCCGAAAGTTATTCAACTTTTAGGAACGCTTTAAATAAAGTGCCTTTTTCATAAAAACTAATCGCGTTTTTTAATTCTTATCAAAATAAAGTTATTTGATTTAACATAAGCCTAACTAAACTTTATAACATTAAAAGCATATGCGGTTTTAGTTTGGTCATCAATTTTAACCTTGTTTGAAATTTCAACGCCAGCAACGATCAAAATTTCGTTTCCATCGGCAAGTACTGGAGTTATATCTCTTAATCTTTTTGGAACTTTTTTATCTATTAAATAATCACTTAGAGACTTTGTTCCGCCACCAAACTTTTCAAACACATCACCATCTTTTCTATATCGCCAAACTGCCGTTTTCGGAATTTTCTTGTAGTCAACCATGTGAGTATATTTAGTAAAGTCAAATTTTCTTGTTACATATGTTTCAATTGCGCCAAATCCTTTAATATTTTTAACACCCCTTGCAATCTTCCACACACCATTTTTTCTTTTGAACTTTTTGTTTGTGATCGTTATATAAGTGTATTCCTTCATAACAGAAATGCCATTTGGAAGATTAATTTTAGTTCCATTTGGAGCTTCTAGCGCCATATTCTTAATCATTTTTATATGTTTTCTTTCAATATCTTGAGTGCACCCTATTTGCTTTAGTGCATAAAAAATCGTTCTTCCAACAATCGCAACATCTTGAATAAAACTCGAAATAGGAATTTTTGCCACGCCATCAGAAATTATGATTTCATCTTGCTTAACTAAATTATTTAAAGCCTTGTTATCTTCAAAACAAACCTTGCCAAACGCACATATTTTTTCATCTGCGTTTTGCCACTTATTCCTAATTAATGGCATAATCATATTTCTCAAATAGTTTCTTGAATAATCATTTGAGAAATTACTATCATCATCAACATATGGGATGTCATTTTGCATAATATATGCTTGAATCTCCGTTCTTGAAGTTGATAAAAGTGGGCGAATATATATTCCATCTTTAATAAAACTCATTCCGCTCGCACCATTAAGCCCAGCACCACGGAATATATTCAATAGAATAGTTTCAGCTTGGTCTTGAAGATGATGCCCAAGTGCAATTTTATTAACCACTTTATTTTTAACTAGAGATGCAAAAACTCTATATCTTGCATCTCTGGCGCCTTGCTCTAAACCCAACTTTCTTTCTTCACAAAATTTTTTAACGTTTAGTTTATAGCTCAAAACCTTAATTCCGTTTTTATTGCAATAGTCCACAACAAACGCGCTTTCATTTTTAGAGTTTTCTCTTAAGTCGTGATCGATATTAATTGCAACCACGTTAAAATTATATTCACTCGAAATCGAATTTAAAAATGCAAGCAAACACATACTATCTCTTCCACCAGAACACGCAACACCTATTGTTTCACCCGCATTAATTAATTTATTTTTCAAAATAACATCTAAAACATTTTGCATATTTTTTCCTCACCTAAAGATTATTATACATCACTTTGCTTCACTTTTCAATAGATAAATTTGCATAAATTTAAATTAATGAAATATCTTGTAACACAAATTATTTAAACAACATAGTATGAAGTGTGGGAAAGGTTTACTTTAAATTTAAGTTTATCTCCCTACTATAAAATGCCCACAAAATCCCCCTCTTTCTCGGCTTAATGCCGTTTAAATATATTAAAAAAACCATTAATTTATGCTAAACTCAAAGCTTAAATTAATGGTTTTATTTTTATTCACAAAATTATTCATCATTATTTATAATTCGGCAAATATCGAAAACCGCTTTATTAATATACATTATTAAGTTTGTTTAGAAGTTATCCACATTTGCACACATTGATTTTTATAAATTTTAATGTATTTTTATAAATAATCGGTTATTTATGCACGATTTTGAATAAAATTAGTATAAGTTATCCACATTTCCACAGTTATCCACATAGTTATCCACACACATTTTTCATCTTAACTGCCAAATTTTGTGAATTTTGCTTAGTTTTCCACAGTTATCCACATAGTTTGAATGAAACACCTCTCAATTTGAATATTTATGGGCAAAGAAAAGATGGTATAGTTCCGTGCATAAAGTTTAAATTATCCAAATCCACTTCACTTCCACTAGAGAATATTTCCACTTTATCATCAATTGCATTTAAACTTTCTGGTAGGTTTTCCACGCCCTCAATCAACACGCCATTTTGTGGTTTATATATTTCGTGGCGGATAAGCTCTCTTGAGATTTCTTTGCCATCTTTTTTAGTTATTAAATATGCATTAGCTTCAACCCCATCTCTTGGATACGATAACCTATAAAACTCGCCCTTATATAGCACTTTATCGGTATATTCTTTGTTTGTGTCGGGTTTTATAACATCGCCGTTATGCTTTAATGTTTTAACAGTTTCACTCTCTAAATCATATGTGATTCCATCTGGGATTTCATGGCTGAATATATCAACATACACAGTGTTTGCATCACTAGAAGTTTTAATGAATATTGGATATCCAGTTGTGTTTTTAAATTTCAAATCTGAAATGTATTCCGCAACCATTGCATCACAAGCTAATGGAACATATCGAACTGGCAAAGTGTGTTTATTTACTTCAACAATCTCAACACCAGCACGGATTAATGCATTATATAGTGTGGTGCTCGCTTGGCAAATTCCCCCACCAACGCCATCAACAAATCTGCTATTTAAAATAATTGTTGCCACTTGATAGCCGTTTGCAAGAGAATGTGGTCCCGTTACTTTATTAAATGAAACTTCTTCATTAGGTTCAATTCGCATTCCGTTAAATTTTTCCAATGCCAATTTCACATTCTTTTTTCTTCCACCAGTGCTATCGGAAACGTCGGTTGAATAGGAGCTAATTTTTTTAGTTAGTGCTTCGTTATATTCTCTTGTTACTTCGGGTTCTTCTTCTATATAATCAAACACCACATTTATTTTATTGGTTTTTAAAAATTGTGCATTAATATCATCATATAATCTTGCCCTATCAACCCTAAGCCCATTCACACTATCTGATATTTCAAACATATTTTCTGAATCTGGATTGAAAGTTATTTCTGAGTTTACTGGCTCAACTTCAACTTCTTTTATAATGTTTTCAATCTTTTCATCTAGCCCCGTGAAGATATAGTTAAAAGCAACATTAACTTCAGTTCCTTGCTTAATAAGTAAATTTAATAAATTAATTTGTTTTTCTTTTGTTTCCACTTCCTTACTATGAATTTGCGAAGCTTCAATTATTGAAAACACATCGGAATTTACTTCAAAATCTTCGTTCGTTAATGTCCACGTTTTATCTTTGTCACGAATGTTTAACTCAAACGATTCTGCCATATCTTTAAAATAGGCACTCACATACTCCACCGCTTCACTTGAACTCATTCCCGTTAGGTTTTGCCCATTGATAACTACCCCTTGACCAACTATGTTTGCACTTGAGTTGCTAAGGATAAAAAACTGAAATAAAATTCCACCCACAACAAGCAAACTTATTATGCTTACAACAATCAAGATTTTAAGAGTGTTATCTTTTTTAACGCTTACTTTCGACTTTCCCATATTCCCCCACTTGAGTTTTCTTTTACCTTATTATTTGCAGTTGGGTGAAATATATGCACTCATTATATAATCAATAATTCAAGAGTTGGTGGTCAAAATTTTAAGGAAATAATTTTTTTAGAAAATTAATAATTTGGTTTATAAATAAAATAATTTACCAAGAGATTATATCAGCCATAACAACCCTTCAGTCGACACTGTCGACAGCTTCCCTTACACAGGGACGCCGACACCAAGGATTTAAGAAATATATGCTAGTTAGAAAGAGTAGGCAAAGTAAATATATAAAACTAATAAAATTTAAAATTGTAAATAGTAGAAATAATAAGCAAGGTGAATATATAAAACTAATAAATTTAGAATTATACAATAGTAGAAATAATAAGCAGAATAAATATACAAATCTAAAGAAAATCCAATTATATAAAATAAATCTTAAAACAAATCAGAAATGAAATCTCTCTATATAAAAGACAACTTAAAATGAATAAAAAGATAATATTTACTATATCTATTAAAATTTATTATTCATAGCCTAAAATTTATTATATCCCCAAACTCTCAATCAATAAATTCTAACGCTTAATTTTATTCAAGTTTAATTAATTTTCTTTAACAACACATTTCTTAGCAAACTCAATTAAATCTTCGGTTTCATTTTTAACAGCACCATCTAAGCATGCGTTAAACATTTTCACCTTTATTGCATTAATTTGCTTATATGGAACTTCGGCTTTTTCAAGAAGTTCAGTGTTGTTTATTTTAAGCTCCATTATGTTTAATGGAATATTTTTTTCTTGTTTTTTGTTAATTTCAAACTCAATTTTTCTTGCATTTTCAAAATCCAATTTGGAAACTACTAACCTAACATTTTCTTTTAGGTTATAGTAATCAATTAGTAATTTATTTGTTACTTTCATATTTTTTGAAAAGTTTTGATAAACGTTATATCCATAGATAAACGCGTTTATATTTGTGTTACTTTCTTTTAATCCTGAATTGCCAAATATTAAATGGCAAGAGCAAGCAATTTCATCAATGCTGGCGCACCTTCCCCTATAAAATGATTTTAATAGCAACAAAATTAGCCCCACATATCTTTCATTTTTATCCAAACTTAAATAACTTTGTTTTTGAATTTTCGTTAGTTTTATTCTAACTTTATCAAAGTATGAATTTATAAGCACACCCCATAATTTCATATCGTTTAAAATATGAATAAAATCCACATTTTTTGTTTTATATTTCAAATCACTTATTGCAATTTTTTTGAGTTCGTTTATTATTCTTTCCTTTGAAATATCTTTAATTTGATATTTCATTTTTTTTGCATAGTTAAATGTTTTTCTATCAATTTTAAAGCCTAATTCGCTTGCAAATCTTATCATTCTTAAAATTCTTAAACCATCATTTTCAAACACTTCTTGCGGTGTTTTAATGCACCTTAAAGTTTTATTTTGGATATCCTTAACACCATTATAAAAATCAAGCACTTCACCAGTTAGAATATTATAATATAGTGCATTACATGTAAAATCACGCCTACTTGCATCCACTTCCACACTTTCAATGAATTCAACATTAATTGGGCTATGTGCCCCACCTTTAGAGTAATTTTCTTTTCTAAAGCAAGTGTATTCATATTGTTCATTTGCGCACGTAATTAAAACAGTTCCAAGTTTTTTATTAACAACAACAGCCGAAAAACCATTACTATTTGCAAGCTCAATCGCCTTATCGTATGGCATATTTCCACAAATATCAATATCACTCAACTCAATGCCCATAATAGCATTCCTAACACTTCCACCCACAACAAAAAGCAAAGCGCCTTTCTTTTTAAAGCACTTTGCTAATCTTATTAAATTTTTAGATAAATTTAATTCGATATTCATTTTGTTTTTCCTATGAATGGGAAATTGCTCTAGTTAAATTATTTCAATAATTTTTTATAGATATCAATTGATTTTTATAATAACAACTCAATACTTACTTTTAATGGCTAAAGATTATTTAAGTAATCCATATCTTCAAATAGAGTTTTAACTGTGCTCATAGCTTCAATTTGCACAACGGTTCTATTCGTTGGGCTAGTTATGAAGAACACCTGACCTCTTTTTGCTGCCACGATAGAATCTCTTTCTTCGTTGTTAATTCCACCCGCGTTACGATACAAACTGATTAAGTCGTTGATATCGTTTGGCGATAACGACAAAATCATTGAGTATTGGCAGGCATTGATAATAGCGGTGGATTGCGTTGCTATTTCTTCACTACCAACGAAGTCTTTAATGTTTTGCGTTATGATAATTTGCATTCCTGAATATTTTCTAATACGCTTAGCCATTTGTTGCATAAAGTCTAGCGCTATTGGGAATTTTTTATTGATGAAAACGTGCGCCTCATCGACCGCAACAATAACTCTTCTTTTTTCGATTTCAAGTGCATCAACATCATAGTATTTCAAGTTAAAATCACGATTTTTAATAATTTCACTATCAAGATATTTAAACACCAAAAGCATTTGGGCGTTTGCGATAATATCGTTCCTATTCGAAACCAAGGTTCTAAAGTTGAAGCATATAAAGTTTTCGTTTGTTTTAATAGATGTGTAACCATTCCATAAGTTACTATTTCTTCCACCTGTGGCAAATTTTTCTATATATGTTCTCATAATCATGTAGTTTCTTAGATGATACTCATCTTTTTCTTTAGCGAGTTTTTCATCAATAAGTTCAAGCAAGTCATCAAAAATTGGGAAATCTTCTGGGCGAAGCTCTTCTATTCTTGTTTCTGGACCAATGTTTTTCTTTCTATAAAGCTCAACTGATATTGAGTTAAGCCTTTCAAACGCATCTGAACTAATTCCCGGCAAAATCAATCTATAAAACTGTTCTAAAAACTGCAAGTGCCCTGAGAATGAGTCATCTTGTTCACCATTCTCCGCTTCCAATGTTGGATAAATATGGAATGGATTGAATATTCCGTTAACACTTGATCCAACATCGATAATTTTTCCACGCAAGTTATGGCACAAAATTTCATACTCATTTTCCGGATCCAGAATGAAAACACGTGTGTTGTCGGCTGCAAAGTTAGTTAGCAGTGTTTTAATTGTGAAAGATTTTCCCGCACCAGATTTTCCTATAACCATCATATTACTATTAACTCTTTCGCTATTTCTCTCGAAAAAGTTTATAAACACTGGATATTTATTGTAACCAATATAAAAGCCCTTGTCATCTTGAAGCATATTTGAAATGAATGGGAAACCCGCTGCCACCGTTGATGATTGAATTCCACGAGTGTAAGCCTTCATTCTTTCTGTTGTTCCAAGTGCCGAACTCACATAGCCATCAATTTGCCTTCCAAAGTTTTCTGAAAACTTAAAACCATATTGCCTTAAAACCGCTCTAACTTCTTTTTTCGCTTTTTCATCTGCCATAATATGGATATTGCAATTAAACAAAACCTCATTATTACTTTTCAAACTTTCAAGCAAGTTTCTTAAAGTTTCATAGTGGGTTTGAGTTTCAATTCTTTGGCTTTCTTTCATTTGCTTATTAAGCCTTTGCTCAACTTCCATCAAACTTTTATCGATCATTCTTTCAGCTCTATAGTTTTCCATTGGTTCAATATTTACAACAACTCTAGATTCATCAAGAGTGAATAACGGATAGAGCCATGCGTTGTAAACCGAAATTGGGTAATCCGTAACGGTGAACGACCTATATTCTTTGCCATCAATAGTGGTTGTTTTTACCTTGAATCTAATATCATCTGGCAAAGCCCATTTCATTCTATCTTTTTCATTCAACATTTCAAGTTCTCTTTGGTCAAACTCTTCGGTGAATGTACTTTTTATAAACACAAGCAATTTTTCATTTAAAACAATGTTTGAGAAAATTGGGTTCGCACTATTTTCTAATTGAGCAACTAAACCATTAACGGTTGATTCCAAGGCTTCTCTATCGGTATCATAAACGATTAGGAAATAATGGTCTTTAATGATTTTTGCATCGTTATTTAAATATCTGATAAGTTTCAATCTTTCTTCAAAAACTGGGCTTCTTGAGTCCAACTCACTTGCATCATATAGCCCTTTATCACTCATATCTATCAATGTGTTGTATTTATCATCTTCATAACGCACAAGTTCATCAAGCACCATTGGTTGCCTTGTTCTAATAATTGAAATTTTTTGGTTTTTATTTAATCTTGTTAATGCGCCTGAAAGAGTGCTTATAACCGCATCTTGCCTTTCTTCACTTAAAAGCCCAAAACTCATAGGAAATATTTCAACAACCATTCCATAGTAGCCACCAAAATCAATAAATTTATCGGTGCTTAAACCAACGAACGGCATAATCCTATTAATATCTTGAGTTTTTTTCTTGAAATTTTTCTTGTATCTTTTAGGTAACGCCCAAAAAATGAACAAAAGCACTAAACCATAGTATAGCCTTATGCCTTCCGATATCTCAAAAAATAGCGTAACCCACAACACAGCAAGAATGCCCGCAGCATAAAAATTTGCAGGTGAAGGAATTAAGTTTGAAAACATTAAAAGCAACGCCAACCCAACCCCAATCATAGCTATAACGATATCCGTTAACCCAAAGTTTTTGAAAATCATTACCTTAACTTTGGATTTTCTTGGAATAAACCTATTATCCATATTCATTCTCCACTTAAGTACATTTAATACTAATTAACATAATCAACTATTATTATATATTATAACTTATTTTTTTCAAATTATTTTAAGCCACTTTGAGTTAATAATTACGATTACTAGAATTGGAAAGATAAATTGACAAATTTGCTATTTGTGATATAATATAATTAGATATATGATTACATTTCTAAAAAAGGTGGAGTGAAATGAAACATTTAGTGTTTAAAAATGTTGCAAATAAAGCAATTCAACAACAATTTCAAAACATTGCAAATGGCAAACTTATAAGAAATAGTTTAGAAATTTGGAATTATATTCATAATGTTGCATTGGGTTACTCCCCTGCCAACACAGAAGTTTTATACGCCAAGTCAAATCAGATATCAAACAGGCAACCACTCGGCTATGCTCGCAACTTTAGCTTTACTAATGATGATAAAGAGTTAATTGTTCCTTTGAAAAAGAAACAAATCGTGTTGAATCCCGCAGTGATTAATGGCATTATCCATTGCGATTCAGCATTAGAGCAAACTACTCAACTTATCACTTTAACAAAAGTTATTTTACACGAAAGCACACATATTGATGATGCAATATCTGCTCAAAGAAGAGTTAATTCAAACTCGTTACGATTAGCAACTTCTTTTATTTCAAGTTTTGCTAACACAAATAGTGGATCATATTATCATAACAATTATTCTGCAACATTTATTGAAGCTTCAGCAAATATTGGCGAAAACGCAAAGATGTATTCTATTTTAAAAAATTTAGTTTTGCCTTTTATTCAAGACAATCCAGAATTAAACAATTTGATTCTCAACCAAATGCAAACTTGCAAATTTCAAGTAAGAAAAAACGCATTAAGGTCTCTTCAAAACACGCTTATCACAAGTGATTCAAACAGCCAATTAAAAGATGTTAACGATTCAATTTTAACTGACTTTTTAGTATCTAAATATCCGAATTTAGTTAGCACTTTCCCAGTGTTGAAATTTGGATATCATGAAAATGGAAAACCAATTGAGTTGAAGGATTTAGCTTTTCAAAAATCTATACATTATTTCGATAAAACAAGTAGGTTTGTTGATATCTACAACACTTTAATTTTTCAAAGAACTGCAAAAAGTTTGATTGATAATCCAAACGAAATTCTTTCTCTATCGTTAAGCGATAGAAATTTAGTTAGAGAATCATTAAAAGAATATGACTTAAGTTTTCAAAGGTTAGGCTCAAAGTATTTATATCTTTTAGATCGTGACCAAAGAGAGCAATTGCAAGATTCTTCGGCCGACAACACAAAATTTGCCTTAGAGAATAATTTCGTTGATGCCTCGCTAAAATCAAACGTGGAAGAAAGCATTTCTAATATAAAAGAAATAAGAGATGCTTTTGATGTTAAAATTGGCGTTGCAGTTTATGGCACAAACGCTTAATTCGATTTTTTGATAGCAACAAATAATAAATAACAATTTCAAATTTATTTAACGCCACTTATATAAAAATGAACATTGCAATTTAAAAGTAATGTTCATTTTTTATATTAACTCCTAAAGGTTACTTTCTTAGTTTTACTCTAACAAAATGCCAGCATTCATCTAAAACAATAAAAATAATTAATAATGTTGAAAAAAAATAAAATATAGTCTTGACAAATTAATACAAAAAGACTAAAATATATTCGTTTCAATTGCAAATGTGCATTTTTATCTCCCTTATCTAGCACAGCAATTGAAACGATCCCACATTTCCCTTATGTTAAATGAAGATTTATTTTCCCTAAAACACTAAAATCTTCAAAGACACTAGTTGTGCTGATGCTATATGATTTACTCATATTGCATTTAGCATAAGCACAACGAAAAAGTTATAGATTTGTTGGATAAAACTCAAACTCCAAATGAAATCCAACAAACTCACACTTTAACACACCGCACAATTATCGTGCTTAAAATAGATTTAAAAACACATATTAAAAGAAAATGTAAGATTACATTCAGTTTTATAACCCACAATTTATGGACGATTAGCTCAGTTGGTAGAGCAACTGACTCTTAATCAGTGGGTCCAGGGTTCGAGTCCCTGATCGTCCACCAGAATTAAAGGAAGTATAAAAAAATATACTTCCTTTTTTGCAACTGATTAAGAGTTTAGGGCTCCCAAATGGTTTAAACAAAACATTTGGGATAAAGGAGAAACCAACTGCAAAGCGAATAATTTTTTTGCATAAAAAAATTAGAGCTAATAAGTTGAGTTTCGACACAATCAGTGTGTTTAGTCCAAAGTCCCTGATCGTCCACCAGGCAAACAAAAAGAAAAGTCAATAAGGCTTTTCTTTTTGTTTATAATAAAATTGACCTTACGGTTCGGTGATATTTGCTAAAACAAATGATATTGCTATGCAATGACATTTTTACTAATGCAAAAATGTCTTCAGGCAATCTCAAAACTTCTTCCGTTTGCTATAGCAGGCATCTTATATTGTGCGTTTTATATATAGAATTATTTTGTTGCAACAATTTAAAACATCACACAATGATTATCATATTTATAAAATTTGCTAGTTTTCCGTTGTTAACAAATCATTAACCGAACAACCAAAATAATTGGCAATTTCAAATAGTGTTCTAACGCTTGGTTCAACCCCTTTTTTATAACGGTTGATGTTGTCTTTTTGGTAATTCATCTCTTTACAGAATTGCCTATTAGACAAATTGGATTTTTTAATCATTTCAGTCAAATAATCATAAAATTTACTTTGGTCGATAGAATATTTGTGAAATTTATTTTCATCTGTTAGCTCAAACAAATAATCGATTGAAACTTGCAAATAATTAGCAACTTTAATTAGTGTTTGTAAGCTAGGATTTCTTTGTTTGTATTTATAAAAAGTGTCCTTTGAAATGATTTTATCTGCAAAGAGGCAGTTAATATCCTTATTTTGCTCTTCTAAATTATTCTTTACCGCAGTTATAAAGTCAATCATACCGCACCTCTTAATATACTTTTGTATATTATTATTGCCTAAAATGATGACAAATTACTTGCTGCTGCCTAGTATGATGACATATAATATATAAAAGGAAAGCTATGAATAATATGTCAGCTCAAAAGAATATAATAGAAAACAACAACCATTTAAAAATTACTTTATCGGCCACCGAAAAATCGGGTTCGGCCCAACATAAAAAGCCGATATAGTAACTATATCGGCTTTTGCTGTTTTTAGTGTTTTATATTATTTTTGATTGCCGTTTTAATTTTAGATTAATGCTAAAATTTACATAATTATATTTATAATTTTGTTTGGCACAAAAATTACTTTTTTAATATTTAATGAATCAATTGCAAACTTTTCTGTTTTAGAAACTTCACACAAAACATCATCTTTATCAGCATTCAATTTCACATCAACAGTTCCTTTGAATTTTCCATTAATTTGAACAGCTAATTTTATAACATCTTTTGTTAGTTTAGCTTCATCGAATGTTGGGAATTTTTCATTTACAATATCTCTATTAAACACAATTTCAAATAACTCACTCGTTATATGTGGAGCCATTGGGTTCAAAACGATTAAGAATTGCCTTAGTTCTTCTTTTGTTATATAACCATCTTCTTTAATCTTTTTAATAAAAATCATGCATGCAGATATTGCTGTGTTTAACTTAAGATTTTCATAATCTTCGCCACATTTCTTAATTAAAACATTTAACTCAACTTCGTGCTCTTTTGAAACCTCATCACCTTTAATCATATCTTGAAGTTTCCAAACCTTATCTAAGAAGTTTGTTATTCCATCAATTCCATTGAATGTCCACATACAGTTATCTTCATAACCACCCAAAAAGTGAACATGCATTCTTGTTACATCTGCACCATACTTTTCAACAACTGATGAAGCTGAAACGCCGTTTCTTGAAGACTTACTCATTTTCTTGCCTTCATCATCAAGAATAAGCCCGCTTCCCATTTTTCTAATAAATGGATCACGAGTTGGAACTGCACCAATTTCATAAAGAAAATTTTGCCAAAAGAATGCGTAAAGCACGTGGCGGGTTATATGCTCTGTTCCGCCCGTGTAACAATCAACACTTCCCCAGTATTTTAGCTTTTCAAAGTCAGCAATTTTTTCAGAGTTGTGTGGATCACAATATCTAATCCAATACCAAGATGAGCCAGCCCAGTTTGGCATCGTGTCGGTTTCGCGTTTTGCTTTTCCACCACATTTAGGGCATGTGCAATTAACGAAACTATCAATTTTTGAAAGCGGAGAATCACCTTTTGCGTTTGGAAGATAGTCTTTTGTTTCAGGCAAAACAAGTGGCAAATCTTTTTCATCAAGAGGAACTATTCCACAATGTTCACAGAACACAACTGGGAATGGTTCGCCCCAATATCTTTGGCGATTGAAAGACCAATCTTGCATTCTATAGTTAATTTGCCTTTTGCCTAAACCTTTTTCCACAACCATATCGGCAATTTTTTTCTTTGCTTCTTTCACAGGCATTCCACTAAACTCGCCAGAATTCATAAGTTTGCTATTTTTAGCAAGATACTCGGCTTTTTCAACAGCGCATTTTAAAACATCACCTTCAATAACTTGAATTTTTGGAATTCCAAATACTTCTGCAAACTCATAGTCTCTTTGATCGTGAGTTGGAACTGCCATAACAGCACCCGTTCCATATGAAGCCAAAACAAAGTCTGCCAAATAAACTGGCACTTTTGATTTGGTGATTGGATTAATCGCATATATTCCCGAAAGCACGCAACCCGATTTATCTTTAACTTTACTAATTCTATCAAACTCGCTTTTTAACGCTGTTTTTTCTTGATAAACTTTAACTTCATCAAGATTTTTAATTTTATCTGCAAGTTTATCCACAAGACTATGCTCTGGCGCAAGAACAACAAAAGTGATTCCATAAACCGTTTCAATGCAAGTTGTGTATATTTCGATTTCATCTAGCTTAACATCGTTTTCATCAACAAGGTCTAACTTTAATTGAATGCCTTCACTTTTTCCGATCCAGTTTCTTTGAGCTTCTTTCAAATTCTCTGCCATTTGAATTCTATCAACATTTTCAAGAAGTTTCTCAGAATACTCTTTCATTTTTAAGAACCAAACATCACGATTTACTTGAATAACATCACTTCCACACCTATCGCATTTTCCGCCTTGACTATCTTCATTTGATAGAACTGTTTGGCATTTTGGGCAAAAATTAACATAACCTTTCTGCTTATATGCTTTGCCATTTTTTAATAGTTGCAAGAAAATCCATTGAGTCCACTTATAGTATTCTGGATCACTTGTTGAAATAGTTCTACTCCAATCAAAAGATAAACCTAAACTCTTAAATGAACTTAGTATTTTATCCATTCCATCTTTAACAAATTTCTTTGGATCTGTTCCATATTTAATGGCAGCGTTTTCAGCTGGCAAACCAAAACTATCTCCACCAATCGGGAATAGCACATTATAACCTTGAAATCTTTTAAATCTAGCAAGCGCATCAGATGGAACCGTTCCTTTTAGATGCCCCATATGAAGCGAACCGCTAGTGTTCGGAAACTCATATAGCATATAGTATTTTGGCTTAGTTGGGTGAAAATCAACCGCCTTAAAAGATGGTTCATTTTCCCATCTATCTTGCCATTTTTTCTCTATCTTTTTAAAATCATATTTTTCCATAAAAACCTCAAACAAGATATAGCATTTTTTCCTTTTCTTGTCAACTTTATTTAATTATTAATGTTTTCCACAACTGCAATTTATTAGGAATTAATTCATTACAATTTTTTGTTCTATTTTTGTGAATCTTTTTTCCAGCGTTTTAAGGTTGGAAAAAGTTTTTGGCAAAGCTCTCTCATTTGATCGTTGGTCATCCCAGCTTGAGCCCCAAATTGTGAACACATTTCAATATATTCCTCCATACCAACATCATCAATAAATTTTCCATTTTCATAGCAATATTTGCAATAGTCTTGATTGATGCTCCCATCAAAATTTTTGCCCAATTCACTTTCACTTGAAATTGGCATTCCGCAACTTTGGCATATTTTATCCATTCTATTTCTCCTTAAAGTTAATATGTTTTATTATATTTTTTTTCTTTATTTTTATCAAATAAAATAACCACAATTGAAGTAATAAACTTTGCAATTGTGGTTGAATTGCCTTAATATTTGTTGAATTAAGGATTTATTATATTTGATTCAAACATTTTA
>JBNMHL010000011.1:0-32057 GCA_050872745.1 Clostridiales bacterium
GGGAAATGAAATTGTTGTTGTGGTGAGTGCTATGGGGAAAACCACAGACTCACTAATAGCATCAGCAAATGAAATTGCCCAAAGCCCAAGCAAAAGGGAAATGGATTTACTTTTGTCAACAGGGGAAATGAAATCTATTGCACTTTTAGCTATAGCTTTAAATAATATTGGAGTTCCAAGTGTTGCTTTAACTGGTTTTCAAGCGGGCTTTAAAACGAATGATGAGTACTCAAGAGCGTTTATAACTGAACTTGATGTTTCGAGAGTGGAACAAGAACTGAGTGAAGGGAAAATTGTTGTGGTGGCTGGTTTTCAAGGGATATGCGATAAAGGTGATATAACCACATTTGGTAGGGGTGGGAGCGATACCACAGCGGTGGCGTTAGCTTCCAAGTTGAAATGTCCTTGTGAGATATATACCGATGTGGAGTGTGTGTGCACTATTGATCCAAGGTTATATCCAAAAGCAAAAAAAATCCATAAAGTTTGTTTTGAAGAGATGATGGAGATGGCGGTTGGTGGTGCAAAAGTTCTTGATGCCAGATGTGTGGAGTTGGCTAAAAAATATAATGTTGAGTTATATTTAGGTAAAACATTAGAATCTAATAAATCAAAAGGTACATTAGTTATGGAAAACAACACATATTTTGAAGAAATGCCAATAACAAGTTTGGCGGTTAAGAATAATATCAATATTTTAAGCATAAAAACTTCTATATCAAACAAAGATGTGGTTCCTAAAATCTTTGATATTTCAGTTAAAAACAAAATTAATTACGAAATGATTAATTTGTGTGAGTTTGATGAATATTATGTGTTCTCATTTTGTGCGAACGAGCACGAAGCTTATAAAATTAAGCAAGACATAGTTCATTCAGATATTAATAAATTAATTGAAATTGAAACCAAAAAAGATGTGTGCAAAGTTATTATGGTGGGAATGGGCTTAGCAACTCACACAAGAATTGCAAGCAAAGTTTTTAAAACTCTATCTGATAATTGCATAAAATACTCTTTTATTTCTATTTCTGAAATATCTATTTCATTTGTTGTGAAAGAAGATTTGAAAGAAAGGGTTATTGGTTTGCTTGCAGAAAAATTTAATTTATAGGGGGAAAAATGAAAAGTATTAATGTTGCAATCGTTGGAGCAACTGGTTTGGTTGGCTCAACATTTATTAAAGTTTTAGAAGAAAAAAACGAAATTAAAATTGATAAGGCCTATTTTTATGCTTCAAGTAAAAGTGCTGGAAAATCAATTGTGTTTAGGGGAAAGGAATATAAAGTTATAAAGCTTTGCAAAGAAAATATAGTTGGAAAGCAAATTGATTATGCGTTATTCTCAGCTGGTGGCAGTGTTTCAAAAGAATTCGCACCAGTGTTTGCTCAAATTGGTGCCATCGTTATTGATAATAGCAGTGCGTGGAGAATGGATAGTGATGTGCCACTTGTTGTGCCTGAAGTGAATATTGAAAGTGCCAAGAAAAATAACGGAATTATTGCAAATCCTAATTGTTCAACTATTCAATGTATGCTTCCACTTAAAGCACTTCATGATAAGTTTGATTTGAAAAAAGTAACATACACATCATATCAAGCGGTTAGTGGGAGTGGAATGAAAGGAATTGCAGATTTAGAGAACACAACTAAAGGTGAAAGCCCAAGTTTTTATGCATACCCAATATATAATAACTGCATTCCACACATCGATGCTTTCTTAGAAAATGGATTCACTAAAGAAGAAATGAAGATGGTTAATGAAACGCGAAAAATACTTAATTTGCCAGACTTGCCAGTTTCAGCAACTTGCGTTAGAGTTCCCGTTAAGAACTCGCATAGCATTGATATTTTAGCGGAATTTAACAATCCAGTTGATATAGATGAAGCAAGAAAGGCGCTTGAAAGATTTGAAGGCGTTGTGGTTATTGATGATGTTGAAAAAAATAAATACCCAGTGGCAACAATGGCAACAGGGCTAGATAAGGTGCTTGTTGGCAGAATAAGAGTTGATATAGCAAATAAAAATGCTTTAAGATTTTGGTGTGTTGCAGATAACATTCGAAAAGGTGCGGCAAGCAATGCGGTTCAAATAATGGAAAAACTAATAAAAGGCAACTAATAAGTTGCCTTTTTTATCAATAATTAAATTAATTATTTCATATTTTTAATAAGTTTTTTAAGCGATTCCTTACTTTCAAATGATAGTTTGCTGATTTGCTCGAGTAATTCTTTATCAGCCTTATACTGCTCTGGTCTTGAATAAAAGAATTCTTGTGGTGTGATTTCTATCAATTCCATAAAGTTTAAAAGTGTTGATACTTTTAACTCTATAGCGTTTCTTTCGATTCTATTCATAAAAGATTCACTTAAACCCAACCTTAAACTTGTTTCTCTTGCAGACAAGTGATTTTTATTTCTAAAATATTGTAATCTTTTTAACACTTCTTCATAATTAATTTCCATATATAACCTTCCTATTATTAGGATAAGGCATATTTATAAAAACTATGTGTTTATTATTGATTTATATTATTTATATGTGCCATAATAATTTGCGTTTTATATCACTGAGTGATATACTACATATGTAATATGTCAATCAGTGATATATTATTAGGTGGGTTGAATAAGGTTCGTTTGTTTAATAAAATTTATCAAGTTTCGACCTAAAAAAATAAATTGACTGAATGCATTAACCACAACAGCCCTTCAGTCACTCTGCTCACGCTCGTGAGAGCTTCCTTGTTCACTGTGGACGCCATAATCAAAGATTTATGTTTGTTGTCTATTGGTGACATAATAGGCAAAAAATAGTTATTTGTTATTTCATATTATTGATAACATCTAGAATGCAATTTTTACTTTCTAACGAAACTGAATTCAGTTTCGTTAGAAAGTATTTATCTTGCTCATAGGTTGTAATGTTTTCATAGAAAAATTTTTCTTTAGAAACGCCGCAAATATCTAGGGCTTCTAATAAAACTTCTGTTGGAATGCTAAAATCACCGTTTTCAAATTTAGCAATGTAAGCAGAAGAAAAGCCTAATCTTTGTGATAATTCACTTGCTGACAAATTTGCTTGATTCCTAAAATAAGCTAATCTATTTATTAAAAATTTTCTATTTTGAGTTATATCTTTTCTCATTGCAAACCTTAATATTATTATACAGCATAGTTTGATTATAAGTGGCAACTCACATTGGTAATTATTGTGTTTGCAAAATAAAAAAAATAAATTATTTACCAATGTGAGTAAACATATAACAAATTAACAAAAGGAAAGATTATGAAATTTTATGAAACGCCTTATGGTTATAAATATGAACCGATATTTCAAGAGAAGTATTTGTCTTTAATTTTTGATTATTCCAAAGAACTTAATTTAAAGAAGTTAGAGTATGTTTTAATAGATGTTGCGAAAAATGGCTACTATAATTTCTATATGGACTACAGCATTTATGAGAAGTATTATGATGCGGTTGATATGGCATTATCAACCATAAAGCACATTAATTTATGTTTTGTTTTCCCTAAGGATTATGAAATTGATTGGGGTGATGTTCCTTACAATTTTAAAAGACCAGAAAAAATAGATGTAACAAGTGGTCAAATTAATGATTGGTTAATTGAGCGAAGTGATATGGTGATCACAAATTACGATATATCAAACATAAATAGCACCAAGTTTGTGGTTAAGATATAGTTTAAATTTTAGCAAAATCACAAATATATCTTCTTTTGCATAAAATGAAATGGTTAAGGAGGTAGAAATGTTTAGATGTTGTTCTAACAATTGTTGTGATGATAGATTATACTGGCAATGTGGCGGTGAAACTGTTGTTGTGAGTGGCCCAACGGGACCTATGGGACCAGCTGGTGCAACTGGCGCAACGGGTGCAATTGGTCCGCAAGGTGCTCAAGGTGCCACTGGAGCAACGGGACCAACAGGCCCAACGGGTGCAACGGGACCAACAGGACCAACAGGTCCTACTGGTCCTCAAGGTGCCACTGGTGAAGTTGCAACATTACCAAATTTATTAGTTGCAACAAATGGCGATCAAAGCCAAACTATTGCAGTTAATGGTAATATCGGAATTGGTTCGTTAGTTGAATCAACGGGTGTAGATATTATATTCACGGCGCCAGATTCAATAACTTTAGAAGCTGGAACTTATTTAATTAACTTTAAAACTTTAGTAAAAAACTCACAAGGCTCAAATGGAACTGCTGGTGCAACGCTTTATGTTAATGATGGTGCTGTGGGAACTGCAAGTATGTATTTAACAACTGCTGCTGCACCTAGTGAGATTTCATTCCAACACATTTTAACTGTTACTGAAACAACTCCAATTGTTGTTAAAAATGTTGGCACGGTTTCTAATGACTACACTTACACAAGTTTAAGTGTTGTTAGGCTTGGTAGTTGATTAAGGTTAGGGTGGGGGTAAGTTCGTGCAAGCGGGCTTGCACATCGCCCACGATGTGTGGGCGATAACCAAAGCGGAGCTTTGGTAAACTTACCCCCAATCCACCTAACCAAATCAACTTAACGAAATAATTGGTTTTGATTATCACAAAAGAAAAAAGCATATTGAAAATTTATCAATATGCTTTTGTTTTAAATAACTATTTAAAGGCTCTTTTTAAATCTTAATTCGCCCATTTTTTCAGTTGTTGTGTAACCTGCTGGTGCTTTAATAACATCTGGCAAACGATTAACAATTGAAGCACATGTTAATTCAACAGTTTGAGGTCTATCAATTGTTATTGTTGTGTTTGGTTCGCCGTAAACAGTCCAAGTGTTTTTATCAAATTCTTCTGGTGCATAAACTTTTCCTATGCATTCTGATTCAATAGTTATTCCTTCTTTTGTTTTGGTTGTAACGATCGCACTCATACCTGTGGCATCACCTTTTTTGATTGTCATATTCAAAGTTGATGAATTAAGGTTTTTAGGGTATGTTTTCATTTCACATGCTTGACTTTGCTCAGTTATATTTAATCCAAGTGCTGAAGCAAGCCAACCATTAACATTCCACATATATGAAGGAAGGAATTCGCCTTTTTTCATTAATTTCTTTGCTTGTTTATCGGTTACTGTGTTTGCAGTAACAATATTTTTTTCAAATTCTTCTTTAGTTAGCCCGGCGCCATGAACTTGTGCAAGAGCGATTCCATAATCTTCAACGTTATAACTACTGCTTCCTTTAATTTTAGTTATGTGTTGAGTTGTTCCACAAAGGGCGGTTATTAGGCTTCCCCAAGACACATCTTGATAGCCACTTCCACAAAGTGTGCAGTTATTAGCTTTAGCTATTTTATCTAACTCAGCCGTTTTTTCATAACTATTCCAAGGATAAAATGCTTCTTCGCAAGTTGTGATTGCATTAACGCCATTTTGAGCGCATATCATTAATGCATCGTGGCAATCCTTCATCAAACTCATTGTTGTGATGATGGCAATATCTGGTTTTAGTTTTTTAAGCCTTGCATCTAAATCTTTCACATTATCAATTTTGCAAACACTCTTTTTTAAGTTTAAAAGTTCTGCAACATCTTTTCCGATTACTTTTGGATTAATATCAAAAGCGCCAACTAATTTTCCACCTTTTTCCAAAACATATCGCATCGTGTATACCGACATTTTCCCGCAACCGATTTGAACTACTTTCATATTTTTATCTCCTTTTTTCATTACTAATTTTATTATACAACGAAATTTTAAATATAAACAAACAAAATAACCAACTATTATTGAACATTTTTCTAAAAAGTGTTGTTGACTATATTATGTGTAAATGATAAAATAATAATTGCTAATAATAAAGATAAAGGAGAAAAATATGAAAAAATTAAGTAAAATTGTGCTTGCTTTAGTTTTTGCTTTAATTCCTTGCGTAATGTTATTTTCATCTTGTTCATCAAATGTGAAAACGATTGTTGTTCATTATAACTTAAATGGCGGAAGTTTCACTGAGGCATATAAAACTGAAAATAATATCTCATCAAAAAATGTTGCAAAAGTTGCAAATATTAACTACTATGGCGGGTTTTCTGATGGATTGGCTGATGAGAGGGCATTAGTTGCACCAGAAGGAAAGGTTTTTGCTGGCTGGTATTTAGATAAAGAATGTACCGCTGATAATTACTTAACTTCTGCTAACTGGACTGCTTTTGCAAAGGCGATTGATGAAGACAAAGGCGATAATGTTATTTATGCAAAATGGGTTGATAAAGGAACTAAAGATATTATTTTTGAAGTTGCTGATGATAACATGAGTTTCGCTCCAAGTTTTATATCTAAAAATATGTTAACAAATTCTAAAAAAGTTTGTTTTAATGTTTCTGCTTCAACTTTTGAGAGCGTTAAAGCTAGCTTGCCATCGGCAAATGATTTAATTGTTCCTGCTAATAAAGAGTTTAATAAATGGAAAGTTGAAAATAATGGTCACTATTATGATTTCAAATCTAAAAGTTATGTTAAAAATGCAACGAATAAGGTTAATGCACATGTGAACTCTGAGTTTGACTCAGTTAACTTTACTGAGTTTTTAGCTGATGGAAATGAAGATGTTGCATATGTTCTTTTAAGACCAACTTTAAAAGATAAGCCAAACATAAGAGTTAATTTCTCTTTAGGCGATAAGGGTATATTTGATACAAAGTTGTTTATAAATGCTCCTTATCTTTACTTTTCAAATGAAGCAAAGAAAAATGAAAGAAATGAGATAATTGGTTATTCTGGCGCAACTTGTGACATTAGATATGATATTGATTTTTCATTTATCAATGAAAACTTGCCAAAAGCAAAAGATATGGAATTAAATGAAGGTGTTACTTTTGATGGTTGGAAGAAATTTAAAGTTGATGGCAAAGAATACGATTTCACTGAGGAAAATTGGAATGCTCAAGTGAAAGCTATTCGCCCAACCTATGATGAATCGGAATACTCTCCAAGAATTGTTGAGTTTATTTTAAGTGTTAAATAATCAATTTAATAAATTTAAGCATCACTAAATTAAAGTGGTGCTTTTTTATGTGACATAAAACTTTTTATAATTAACATTTTAATATGGAAAATCATAAAAAATAATTTGAATTTGTGAGATATTGATCATGAAAATTTGTGTAATATGAAAATATTGAAAAAAATTAAAAAATTTGTCGAAAAAGTATTTACATTGTTATATTTTAGTGGTAAACTCTCCTAATTTTGTTTTAAAAGGACTTTAGATTTTATATGGAAAAAAAACTTAATTTAACTGCGTATTCACTTATTATTTCAAACGTTATAAACACAATAATTAACCTATTTGGAAACACATTCCTAGTTGCCTTCTTTTTGCAAGTAAGCTCTGAGAATATTCCAAATGTTGCTTTATTTTATATCATAACTTATGCTGTTATGCTAACGATTTTTCCGGCTCTTATGGCGCTTGTTAAGAAAACGAAAAGAATGGGGATTTATAGAGTAGGTATTGTTATTAAATGCTTGTTTATTTTGCTTATTGCTTTGCTTAAAGAAAAAATTACAACATATGTTGTGATCGTGGCTTTGTTTAACGGACTTAGCGAAACTTTCTATTGGTGTTCGTATAATGTTTTGAAAAACGAAACAATGAGTAGTAAAGTTTTGATGAAATACCAAGAAGTGTATTCAATAATCAATAAAGTTGTTAATTTGGTGTTTCCAGTTATTTTAGGTGCTGCCATTGAGTTTTCATCTTTTCTATATATCGCTTTTTATGTTTTGGGTTTTGGTATTTTGCAATTCATTTCATCATTTTTTATAAAAAATCCAAATGCTGTTATTGATAAATATCACTTAATTGAATTTATCAAAATCACCAAACAACCTGATATGAAGCCACTTAGAGATAGTTATAAAATAATGTTTTTAAACGGCTTAAAGGCAGTTATTTCAACCTTAACAACCTTGGTTATTATGATGACTTTTAATTCTAACATGTCGTTAGGGGTTATAAATTCTGTGTTTTCAATATTAAGCATTATTGGAACATTTCTTTTCTTTAAGTTATATAAACCTGAAAAATCTAAGTTGCTTTATATTCTTTGTGGTGTGATGCCAGTGCTTGCAACAATTGGAATGCTCGTTTCTCTAAATAAAATAACTTTTATAATTTTTAATTTTATTTACACAATTTGTATGGTCACTCCAGAGTTTATTGTTGATGTGGTAAAAAATAGAACGGTTAGAGAAGTGAATATGCATAAGTATATTTGTGAGCATCAAGCGTATTCTGAGATTTTTACCAATCTTGCTAGAGTTTTAGTTTATGGCGTTTTGTATGTTATGTCGGCATTCCAAAATGCAATGTTATTTAAAATCTTTTTGCTTATTGCAGTTATTTCTTTGCCTATTCTTTGTTTATATCTATATAAAATTGAAATGGAGATGTTTTTGTTCCACAAAGCCCATAGAGAAGCAAGGGAAAGAAAAGAGAAGGAAAAACTTGAAAATAATTTACATGAAGTTTTGAAAGATGAGAGCGAATTTGCATTGAAAAAAGAAGAAGATGAGCATAGTGAAAACGCTGAAAATGGAATTGAGGGAAAAACTGATACTATTAAAAATGCTACTGATGAAGGGAACCTAGCGGATAGTGGTTTAAAAGCTGAAATTAGTACTGAAACTCAAGATCTTAAAAATTAATGCATTATTTATATCAACAACTCAAACTAGCTCTTTTTTATTAACTTAGATTAATGTTTGTGGTATACTAATAAATATGGAAAGAGCTAATAAGAAAGAATTTGTCGTTAATTTATGTGTTGTTCTATGTGGAATTGTTGCTATGTGGGTTGTTATAAGTCATATGGCGCATTTTTCGTATCCAGATTATTTTTATAGGAATAATCCTGGTATTAAAACTTATGTTGGAACAAATGTTGTGAACTCTTGGGCGGATTTTTCTTTTTTCACATATATAACAATGATTATTTTTGGCTTATGGTGCTTAGGGTTTGGATTATCTAATCTTTTCCGCTTAGAAAAAATTAACAATTTTTTACGAAGAGATGATGTTGTTAGTTTTGTTTTTTGTAATTACATAATCACTTTTGTGCTTTATACATTTTTCCAATTATTTGGAGATTCTCAACCTTTTGGGTGGTTTGGGAATGCACCACTTAGTTGGCATTCTGTTGGCACAAGTATTATTAATCACTACTTGCTCTTTTTGTGTGAATGTATTATTTTCACAAGAATAAAGTCGGGAAGTTCCAATAAAAAGAGATGTTATTTATATAGTTCAATTTTTTTACTAGTTTATTATATTGTTGTGAAAATTGTGGGTGAGTATGCGTATAACATACGATGGTTTCCTTATGTTATTTTCGATGCTAAATCGTTTGGGCAATATATTGGCGTTTCAAATTATGGCTGGAGTGTTGTTTTGTTAGTGATTTGCTGTTGCGCTTTGTTTGTGGTGTATCAGCTATTGTTCTATGGACTTATTAGGTTAAAAAAATGTCAGCAAGCAAAGTTAATAGAGAAAATTTAAACGTGTAATCCTTTTGAATATAAAAGAACTTTGAAACTATTTAATCTTTAAATATTTAAGATTGTTAGTTGTAAAGTTCTTTTTTATTTGAATTAAGATTGTAATCTATAATTAATTTTAAATTTGTATTTATTTGATTTGGGTTATAAGAATTGAAACCATAGGTACTGAAAAATATGATTGAGAAGTAGTTTTCATTATATCAGCACCATAAACATACATTGTTTTTCTTTGAACATTAACAAGCTCGTAGAGTTTATCGGTGTTGTCAACAACAAAAGCACCTTCACCAAACATACTCACAGGCTCTTCATTAAACGACCATGAATTTGCGGCGGCTAATATCTTTTCGGTGTCTGCTTCACGGAAAACTACAGCAGAAAAATCTTCAGCTGGGTTGAAATCAGTATCAGTTTTTTTAACATAACCATTAACCGTGAATGTGATTTTGTAAACACCGGTTCTCACAAATTTTATTGTATTTTCCGTTGTGTCAAGTTCAAGTATCCCTTCGTTATCAAGTTCTAACCTCATTAGAGGCAATCTTCCGTTGCTGGCAACTTGAATTCCTTCTGCGGGGAAAGTGTTTGGATCGTTGTTGTAGGATAGTATTAGCCCCATTGGGATTATAACAACGCCTGTTGGCCCCATTGGACCAGTGTCGCCCGTTTCGCCTTTAGCGCCTTGCGGACCTTGAATTCCTTGTTCACCTTGTTCTCCTTTTTCGCCAGTGTCACCTTTAGTTCCTGTTGCACCTCTAGGAATTTGAAAGGTTAGGTGATGCGTTCCATTTGAGAAGTCATCTATAACAAACGCTTCATCTTCTGGTTCTAAGGTTTCAGTATCCTCAACAATAATTGTTTCGCCAATTCCAGCATCGCCTTTTTCGCCTTTGTCTCCTTTTAAGCCTCTATCGCCTTGAGCACCTTTTTCTCCTGTTGCACCTTTTTCGCCCTTATCGCCCTTATCACCCTTAGAGCCCGCTTGCCCTCTAGGAATTTTAAAATCTAAATAGTATTCATTGTTTTCGTTTCTAACAATAACTTCAGGATTTTTATCACTATCGATTGATTCCGCATTCCCCGATTTGATGACTGCACATGGTCCCGTTTCGCCTTTAGGGATAAAGAAATCAAGCATTGTTTTGTTGCCATCTAGGGTGGAAACAACGCTTGCTTGTTTATTTGGATCCATTGTTGTGGTTGAACGAACAACAACTTCTCCGCCAGTTGCTCCAGTTGCTCCGGTTGGGCCAGTTGGACCAGTTGGCCCCGTTATTCCTGCTTGATTGTTGTGTGAAATAATATTAACAGACAGATTTTTGTTTTGAGAATTGAAGGGGTTTTCACAAATGCAGTTTTTGGGATTGTTTGTTGAATGAAAAATGTTTTTTTTCATACTATCTCCTTGAAAAAATACTTCAATTCATTATATAGATTTTTTAAAATTAGTGTTAAAAGATCTTTTAATAAAACTTATTTTGAAATTTGTTTTAAAGCAAAATATAAAAAGTAGCTAACTTTAAACATATTCTTTTTAATTTCATATTATGAATTAGGCGGAAAACCGTTTAAGGAGAAGGTATGGCAAAAATTAGAAATACATCAAAAATTACATCAAAGTTTTCTTTGCCAGATGGTTCGCAAAAACAAAATGAATCAATAAGCAACGAAGTGCAAGTTGAGAACTTAAGTGAGTCGTTTGTTAAAACACGAACAAGTGCTAAGGATTTTGCAGAACGAAATTCGGAGTTAGAGCAAACACTAACCTTAACAAACAATAGCGAATTTGAAATAACCGATGTGAAAATAAAAGATAACATAATTGGCGGAACTTTTAAGGCGGGTTCGGTAACTATTGATGGGGTAGCGTTTGAGAGTTATGATGTGTCGGTGGGGTTCAATTTAGGTGAATCGATTAAACCAAATGAAACTAAAATTATTAAGTATGTTGCAATCACAACCGATAGCCCTGATTTAGATTTAATGCAAACTATTGCAAATATAACATATGGCGTGGGTGAGCAAAAAAACATTGTTGAAGTGACAAACAAAGTTGAGGTTTCTATTGTTGATGAAAAGATAACAATTTTAAAGCAAGCGAATGTTCAAGTTGCTATTAAGGGCGACACAATTACATTTACTAATATCGTGAAAAACGAAGGTAAAAATAGAAACACAGAAGTATTCTTTATGGATTCATTGCCAGCGGGTGTTACTCTAGTTGAGGGGAGCGTTAAAATTGATGATGTGGTTCAGGCAGGGTTCGATCCAAACACAGGATTTAATTTAAAAGATTTAGAAATAAACGATGAAGTGAAGGTTGAATTCCAGGTTAAAGTGGAATAATGGAAAAACAACTAAAATTTCAAGCGAAAGTAACAAGTGTTAGGCTGGGCGAGAGGAAAACTTTTTTTAGTAATGAGTTGATGATTGTTGTGAGAGATGATGAGGCACAAATAACTGAAACAAAAAGCAATCTAAAAATGCCAAAACACTTAAAGTTTGGAGAATGCTGTGTGTTGAAGAAAAAATCCTGTTTAAAATGTGTTAAAAATAGGTGCTGTTTGCTATTTGCAATGTTTTTATGAAAGTATGAAACTTGTTTCGTACTTTTTTATGTGGTTGTCTTATTATTAGTCTTTTCAATGGGTGAATGAGCTTGATTTAGTATTTAAATATATAAGGCAATAAGTGCGAAATATATGGATATATAAATATCTAAAAATTTTTTTATACCAAACTATTTAAAATATTTGAAAATAACTTTAAAATGTTATATCTATATGTTATACTAATAAAGTATTATATAGATATAACAGCATTTATAATCAAAATTGAATATATCTCACTTAAGGAGTTTTCAAATGAAAGGAAAGAATTTATTTAAATTGTTGCTTGCGTTGTGTTTAACAGGTGTTCCTGGGATTGCACTATCAGGGTGTGGTGAAACAGATCCTGGCACTGGCGGTGGTGGCTCTCAAGAGCAACCACATAATGTGAGTTTTGATGTGAAAAATGGTGCTGTTCATTATATTAACAATGTGGGTTATGGTGATGAGGAATTTGATGATATAACATTACCTAAAAGTGCTAATGCGATATATTATTCAATGATGTCAAATAGCGAAGTGAGAAAACTAACCATTCCAAAAAACATTGAAAAGATTGTTGATAACGATGGTGTTCCTTGCGCAACAGAGTTTTTAGTGAGAGAATTCACTCTTTTAGGAAAAGGTTTCATTAACGAAATAGTTGTGGAAGATGGAAACCTAGCTTTTTCTATGGAAAATGGCTGTTTGATGTATAACGGAATTTTACTTTATGCAACTCCTAAAATTGCTGAAAGTGAAAATTTGGAAATAGATTCTAAAAACGTTGCGGATAATGCATTTTCGGCCCTTAGAAATATGGCTGAGAGTGAAGAGTTTTCGGGCAACTTCAATCTAAGAAATTTGATTGTTGATTTTAATAATGATAGCAATAGTATGGCATTAGATGAAGTATTGGAAATATTAAGTACAAGTAGCAAAAGCAAAGTTCTACTTGATTCAATAGAATTGAGAAATGTTCCTAGTTATGTTGACTTAAGTTTAATTAATGCAAGAAAAATTGTGATAAGTGGAAGTGATAGTGTTTCTATTCAACTTGGTGATGTTAACAACATTGAGTTGAAGGGAGGGATTAAAAGCTTTGATATAACTTTGAGAAATGAAGACCAAGTTATTGTTGATTTGCCAACCTCATTGAAATTTCAATCAAGAATTTATGGTTGCAGTAGTGTTGTGTATAACGTCCCTTTAACTCATCTTGAATTTGAAGATAGCCTTTATTATAGATTATTGGGGCTAGATAATGCATTTGAGAGCGAATATAGTTATAAAAACATCGGTTTGCAAGATAGCATTAATTTGTTCGATGGGAACGCTAATGTTGTTTTAAATTTCAAAGAACATACAATTGAAGATGAAAACAAAATTGAATTCTATAAACACTTCAAATATGAAGTTTCAAATGAAGGTGTGGTTGTTACAGGTGTGTATGGTGATGAGCCTAGCGGAGGATTTGTTATTCCAGAACAAATTAATGGCATAAACGTTATTAAAGTTGTGTTTAGTGATAGCGAAGTTTACATAAATAACAATTATATTAGTCCAACATATGGAATCTCTAAAATTACTTTGCCAAACACTATTAAAGAAATTGAAAGTGAAACATCAAATTACACATTTGAAGTAATTAGATTTAATGGTAACATAAGTGAGTGTGAAAAAATAAAAAACGAGTTTGAAAAAATTTCAAGCGGAATTTCAAATTCGAGGATTACTTGTGTTGATGGCTATGTGAAATTATCTGAAAAAGTTTTCGATAACGCTCAATACATATTTGAAAACGATAATCAAGAGACTTACACAGTTAAAGCTGATTTTGAAAATGACAATTATGAAATAGAATGCAAAATTTATGTTAATGAAGAATTAAGAACTTTAAAAACTCATAAAATTGGTCAAGCGTTTGAAGAGCAGGCAAATTTATTATATTTTGATTTATCAATTAATGAAGATTCATGTGATTTTTATAGAAACCTAATTTTAAAACGTGAAGAAAAGTTTGATAGTGAAAGTGGAAAGTATTATTACGATTTAAAACTTTCAGAAGATGGAGGTTCATTATATACTTCATCAACTAGTAGGCAAGCGTTTGAGGGCAAAATTGAACATAAATTTCACGATGTTGTTATAAGAAATGCAACTTGCGAAAATGAAGGATATATTCAAGATAAATGTGAGATTTGTGGTGAAGTGAGAGATGGCAGAACCCTTCCTATGCTAAGCCATGATATTGAAACAAATATAGAAAGTAAACAATTTGGTTATTGCAAAAATGGGTGTGATGAATATAAACTTGGCACAATTAGAAGTGGTTTTAGGAACAATGTTGAATATAAAGAGATAATTTTTGGTTCTGGCTATGGCGTTCAAGAATGCAGAAATCAAATAGCAGAATTAAAATTCCCAGATGGTATAACGGGTGTTATATTCAATGATAATATAAAATCATTATTCCCTAATTTAAATAGCATTTGTGTTTCAAACTTAAAAGAGTATTTGAATTGTTCATTTAATAGTGGGGATAAACCTTTAGCAAATGGAATTAGTCTTAAAATAAAAAATGGCGAAACGAATCAATATGAGTTGCTTGAAAACTTGGTAATAAATGATGAAATATTTGAAGATGTTGAGCAATGGAAGATAAATGATTATGCATTCTATGGCTATTCAAGTTTAAAAAATCTAACCATTCAAATTTCAGATAACGTTAAAAAGTTTAGTGTTGGTGCTTATGCATTTGGAAACACCAATTTAGAGAAAATAAATGTTGTTTCAAAGTATGGAATAATTGATTCAACAGCATTTAATGGCGCAAGTGTTAAGGAAATTGAAAGAATAACAACCGCATCAAGTTCAAATAGTGCGATGCTAGCTTTAGTTAAAGCAAACCCTAATGCTAAGAAAAAAGACTTAGTTATTTATACAAGCAATTATTCAAACGATTCTTTAGGAAAATTTGAAAATGCATATATTGAACTTAGAGTTGATGAATATTCTTCTAGCGAATCGTATTCTATTTATGAAGATATATGTGCCGATAATGTTTATATTAAAGATTTGAAAACTTGGTTAAAATTGAATTTATGTGGAACATTCGATAATGCAATAAACTTAAATGTTAAAAATGGCGAAAGTTATCAAAAAGTTACAGAAATAGATTTTAATAATAGTGAATTAAGTGATATTAGAAGTATATCGGCAAATATTCTTAACATTGATGGATTAACAAATGTTATTTTAAGTTCATCTATAACATATATTGAAGAAGGTGCATTTGGCGCCTCAATTCAAGAAGTTACTGCTCCTGTTAGTATTGTAAAATATATTGGTGGCAGTATTAAAAAATTGAATGTTGTTGGAGACTCATCAAGTTCTGTTCTTATGGGAGAGAACAATAAAGCCTTGCAGGGATTATTTGAAGAAGTTAATTTGTCTAATGATATAACAGCAATTGGTGGTGGAACCTTTAATGGAAATAAGGCATTAAGGAAAATCAATCTTGAAAATGTTCAAACCATTGGTGCGGGTGCGTTTAATGGTTGCACATCTTTGGAAAGTGTGGGCAAAACTCACAAGTTAACCGAAATAAACAACTACACTTTCTATAATTGTTCAAGTTTGTTAGAATTTAACTTGTGTGATATAAGCAAAGTTGGAGTGGAAGCATTTAATGGTTGTTCTAATTTAACTATTGCTTCATCTTTTAAAAACATAACAGAGATTTCTTCTAAAACTTTCGCTGGAATAAAGGCTATTGATGAGTTGGATTTAACAAGTTTGTCTAATTGCTCTAGTGATGCATTTAGTGGAACGGGTGTTAATAATGTGATATTCAACACTTACAATAGTTCATTTGGAATTAAACCACTAAAGAAAATGGTTGTTAAGTCTTGCAGTGGTGCAATCACTTTGCCAAATTTTGATGAATGCATGAATATTGAAATACATTTGCCAAGTGGAGTTTCAACAATTGTTGGAAATACTAACGCAAATTGGAAAGTTTATTTCGATGGAAGCGTGGAAGATTGGGCAAAAATATCTTTGATCAATGGTGGTGTGTGTAATCTATATATTAATGGAAATGAAATTGAAGATGTTGTGCTTGAAAATGTGGAGACTATAGGGAATGCTTTTGCTGGGCTAACATCAATTAAATCATTATCAATAAAGAATGCGAAATCGATTGGTTCATTTGCAGATTGTTCTAACTTAACAAGTGTTAGTATTGAAGATAGCACAAACTCTAATACGATGAATTTAAACGAAACATTTAAAAATTGCACAAAATTAATTAGCTTTAGTAGTGGTGATAAAATTTCTTTAACAAACACTTTCGCTGGTTGCACAAATCTAAAAACTCTTATAATTCCAAATGCAACAAGAAGCTACTCTAGTGGCAATAATGTGTTAAATGGAGTTAGAGAATTTGATCAAATTGAAGCTAGTGCCGAGTTCTTAACTAGCATAAACAACAATGAACTTAGTGGTGATTCGAAATTAACAGTTCAAGACCTTATTATAAGAGATGTTAAATCAAGTGGTTGGCGTTATAGCTTTTGCAATATCAACGTTGGCGAATCTCTAAAATTTACTGAAGATTCGAAAAGCGTTTATGGCGTTGGAAATATTGTTAAAGAAATAACTATTCCAAGTTCAGTTGAGACTTATAACGATTCGCTATTTAATTCGTTATCTAATAACTCAACTTTAAAGTTTAATTTTGATATAAGCACATATGCAAGCAAAGATTATAATAGAAGTTTCTTTGGTTTAACAAACAATATTAAATTCAAAAATGGTGAAATATTTGAAAGTGCTTCTGGAAATATAACCTTAAATGGAATAACCAAAATAGGAAAGAACGCATTCAATGGAGCAAAAAACATTCAAACAATAAATATTCCAGAAAGTTGTTTGAATGTTGATAGTACTGCATTAAATAATATGAGTGGGCTAACATCTTTAACAATTCCAGAGAGTTGCACCTATGGTGAAAAATTGCTTGAGGGTTGCGTTAGTATGCAAACTTTAACAATTTCTAATGGATTTGAAACTATAAGCACAATGTTTGGAGGAATTATCCCAGAATCACTTAATAAGGTGGAGGTTAAGTCTTGGAAAGTTAGTGGCGGGAAAAGAGTAATTCCAGAAGGTATGTTTAGTGGATTCACAAAAGAAATAGTTTTTGACAATAACTATGATAAAATTGACAAAAATGCTTTTAATGGGACAAATATGTCTATTTTAACTATTTCAGAGAATTGCACGGAAATAAGTGAAGGTGCATTCAATGGAATGGATAACTTAACGGATCTTACTCTTCCAAAAAATTGTGTATACTCTACTTCTATTATTGGTGAGTGTGATAAATTAGAAAAATTATCATTGCCTAATGCTCAATGTTCTGTGAATGAAATTTTTGGTGGAGATATTCCAAAATCATTAAAAGAACTAACAATTCGTTCTTGGGAAAATAATGGTAGTAAAGTTATTCCAAACAGTATGTTTGAGAATTTATCTAACTTAACACTAAACTATCCATCTGACTACACTGCAATTGGAAATAGCGCGTTTAAAGGAACGGATATCACATCAATTGAAATTTCTAACACTTGTGTTAGTATTGGTGAGAATGCGTTTGTGGGGACTAAAATTAGTTCGCTAACGATTCCTGATTCGGTTAAATCTATTGGAGAAAGTGCCTTTGAAGATTGTTTAAAATTAACTGATGTTATTTTCGATGGGTTTAGTCAAGCAAAAACTTTTAACGCTCATGCGTTCAAAGGTTCAAAGAATATTACAAACACTCGCATTAATGCAAGTGAAAACACATACTTAAGTGGCACAAAATGGTTAGATAGCACATTCAAAGCACTAGATGAAAATAATTTAAACGAAAGTGATGGCGACTGCAATCCAACTTTCTATAGTAAAAATTTATTGATAAACAACACTCCAGTTGAAAGTGTGGCTGATAACCAAGATGCAACTATCGCGCAAGTTATTTCAAATTTTGCTTTTATTAATGTTGGTTCAATTAAAGGAGTTTCATTATATAAAACAAGTTCTGTGGGTTCATATGCATTCTTTGGTTGTGGTGAATTAAGCAACATTAAAATAACCGATGGCGTTAATGATATCAATTCATACGCTTTTGCTAACTGCGGAAAATTAAAGACTCTTGAATTAAAAGCCCATGGAAATATAGGTGACTATGCATTCTATGGCAATAAGTTAATTGAAAATATTAATATCAACGTGGTTGGAAATATTGGTGAATATGCTTTAGCCGGTGCTTCAGATGGTTCATCTATAACAAACAAATTAGATTTCATCTGCAAAGGAAATGTTGCTGGCACTGCTTTGAAAAATCACAAAAATATTAAAGAAGCAAAAGTTGAAATCACAGGTGAATTTTCTGGATTGCTTGATGATGCAACAAAAATATATAAAATTGAAATCACATCATCAAACGGCTACGAATTCAACAACACATTCACTGATTTGCAATACTTAACTTATAGGTTGAATGGTTCAAACCTAACACTTAATAGTACTAAAAAAGTTAAAGCACCAAATGTGAAAACTATTGCATTTGTTGGAAATGGAAATCTAAGTATTGGAAGTGATGCGTTTAGTTTAGGCAAATTATATATGTTGCAATTTGGAAATACTGATGGAAGCTCATCAAATATTAGCATTTCTTCAATAAAAGATGATGCATTCTTTAGTGATGCAAATTTCAGACCACAATTATTTGAGATTATAAACACAACGTCACAGGACCTATCGAGTGCAAAATTTTATAAAGAAAAACTAAATTATGCAACAAATTTAGAAGATAGCAAGATGGTGTTTGCTGAAAACTATGATGGGGTTTATTTCAAAACAACATATCAAGAAAAAAGTGGAGGAATTAGTGAAGATATTTATCAGTTAGTAGATTTTAGAGAAGATAATCGAACATCATATGAATTCTTTGATGAAATTGAAAAAGTAACAGATATTTATGGAAACGAAGTCGCTTTAGGAAAAGTAAAAGTTATTGGTGGATTGTTTGGTTTTAATAAAACATATTTTAGAGATACTGAAAGGGTGTATGTTCAAAGTTATGGCTTTAATTCAACAATTAAAAGTGTGAAAGTTTCTGCTGGCGTTGCGGAAAGCACTGGTTTATGTTTCTTCACTAATCTTGAAAGTATTGAATATAAAGAAGGCACAACATCTGTGGCTGGAGTTGCTAGTAATGTGTCGAATATGTCTGGTGGATCTGTAACTTTAAAAAGTGTTAAGCTTCCAAGCACAGTCACAAACCTAAAAGCAAAAGCGTTTGCAAACTGCAGTAATTTGGAAACATTTGAAACAACTGATGGCAAAGCTCTAAGCATTATAGATATAGCTGGTGAAGCTTTCCGTAATTGCAGGAAATTAACCGATTTAAGTTTGGTTATAGGAGATGCAACTGAAACTATTGGCCTTAGTGCATTTAATGGAGCTGGAATCACTGCAGTGTCTTTGGGCGAAAATGTTAAAACAATTGCTAGCGATGCGTTTAATAATTGCCATAACTTAGCATCGTTCACATTTAAATCAAACTTTAAGTTTAGTGGCTCATATTATGGCTCAGACACTCAAATAGGTGGTTATTTTATTGGTTGTGAAAACCTAGCAACAATAAGTAGTGTTGATGCTCCAACTGAATTTGGTGTTTTCTCAAAAGGTAATTGTTTATATGCATTCAGGCCAAGTGAAAATTCTATCACCCTTCTTTATATTGCAAAGAATGGTGCCATAATTGATGACTCAAATTTACCTTTAGTTAACACAACTCACATTGGAAGTTTCGCGTTCACTAATTATTATGGTGACAAAACTGAATGGACTTTGCCAAGCAGTGTTAAAAAGATTGAAGAAAAAGCATTCTATCAATCAAGCGTTACTAAATTAGTGTTCGATAGCGTTGAAGAGATAGGCCAAAAAGCATTTTATAGTTCAATGATAAACACAATCACAACAAGTGATAATTATAATTATGTTGGAATTAAATTTAATGAATCATTGGCAAATATTGGAAGAAATGCATTCGCAAATTGTTTGGAAATAACAAGCGTTGTTCTTCCAAATTCAATCACTCAAATCAGTGATGGATTGTTTGCAAATTCATCAATTAGTTCAATTGAAATGCCAAGTGTTAATTTAATAGGTGTTTCAGCTTTTGAAGGAACAAATAATTTAACTTCAATAAATATTAATAAGTCTTTACAAACTATTAGTGCAAGTGCGTTTAAAAATTCAAGCGTTGCTTCAATAAGTTTTGAAAACGATTCTCAACTAACAAGCATTGGTGTTAGTGCATTTGAAAACACTAATCTAACTAGCGTTTCACTTCCAGATAGCATTGAGTTGGTTAGCGAAGCAACATTCAGAAATTGTTCAAACTTAACAAATATCAATTTAAATAATGTTAAAACAATTGAAACGGAAGGATTTGCAAACACGGGCTTAGTAAATGTGGATTTAAGCAAATTGGTGAATATTGGAAATGGTGCATTTAAAAACACAAATTTAACTGATATTAGCTCACTTTCAACCAAACTTAATACTATTGGTGAATATGCATTCAAAAACACAAATTTAATGAGTGTTATTCTTCCTTCTAGTGTTCAATCAATTGGCAAAGAGGCGTTTGGTGGGTTAACTAATGTGAAAGAAATTATAACTCCATTCTTAGGCTCATATAAATTATCAGTTAATAGTAATATTGAAGAAGAAATATCAAAAGGTTATGCAAGCGGGCTAGAATATTTATTCGGAAGTGATTATTGCAAAGAGATAGATAAACTTGAAATTATCACAACAATTAATAATTCAAATGTTCAATTTAATCTATCAGATTTAGGAAATGCAAAAGTTAAATCATTGATATTAACAAAATTTGTTTCTAAAATTATTGATTCAAATTCTGAAAAATATATCAGCAAAAATTTAAGATTTGATGAATTGAAATATTGTGGTTCATTCATGGATTGGTGTGAATTAGCACATGATGTTGATTCGGCACCCGCCCAAATAACTGATAACATTTATTATTTAAATAATGGCGAGTTCATGTTGATTGAGGGCGTTGTTTCAATTGGCTGTGAAGGCTCAAGCGAAACATTCATTCTTGGTGATGGAAAGTTTAAAGGATATAATAAAATCACTGGAGTTCAGTTTGTTCAAAATGGCAAAGTTGGAGTTAGCGCGTTTGAGAACACTCAAGTTAATTCTATCTCACTTGGCGATAACACTAGTGATGCAGTTGTTAGGTTATCATCGCGTGCATTTAAAAACACAAAGATAACCAGCATAGATTTATCATTTATAGACTTTGTTAAAGATGATTCAACATTAAATATAGGTGAACAATTTGCAAATAATGCTTTACTTGAAACAATAACAAACTTTAGTTTGTGGAATATATCTAAAGTAGATTCAACATATGTGTTTAGTGGGTGTGAGAAACTATCTAGTGCGGGAATCCTTGATGTAACTCCAAGTGCTCCAATAGGTTACACAAATTGGTTCCAATATTTCTATTCAGATTCTTCGCATTATCAAGTTCCAAGTGGAACGTTTAAAGATTGCGTGATGTTATCACAAGTTGAGTTACCAAAAAATATTGAAATAATTGGTAAATCAGCATTTGAAAATTGCACTAACTTATCTTCAGTTTCAATTAAGTTTAATAAGGCAAATGCTTATATGAGTGTTGCAAAAAATTGTTCTTATGGAAAATATTTATTGATAAGCGAGAGCGCTTTTGCGAACTGCGCTAATTTAGAAACATTATCGTTTAATGGCGTTTGGGGTTATGCAAATGCAAGTGGCAGTGCTAAAAACACAAATTTTGGAACTTTTTATATTGAAGGCAAGGATTCAACGGGTGAACAAAATATCGCTGTTGACTCATATGGCTTAATTGGATTTAAGAGCAAAGCGTTCTTGAATTGCAATAATTTAGCGAGAGTTAACTATATTGGCGAAATCGATGAAGTTTTATCGAGTGAGACTAATTCATATGAAAGCAAGCTTGAAAACTTGTGGATTGAAAACTTATTTGAAGTTAATGGTGATTTCACATCTGATTTAAATAATATCTTAAGTTCAAATCCATTATTCTATGGCGCTAAATTATATGTTGGTGCTAGCTTGGGAAATGCAAGTGCGGTAACAGAGATTAGTGGGAAACAAATTAAGAAAACAGCATGGGCTGGTTCTGGAATTGAAAAAGTTGTGTTCAATGATAAATCTGATTCATCATCAAAATTATTGTTAGTTAATTGCAAAAGTTTGAGAGAAATCGAGTTTGAAACTTGGAATTCAATAAATGTTGTTTATAACAATAATGTTGCATTCAGAGGATGCACTAATTTAACGACTATCAATCTTTGCGATAATTTGAAAAATGGAATTTATGAAAACAACAATATTCATTGGAGTGCTGAAAATGGTTTGCTTTGCAGGGTAACGAACGATGGAGCATCGAAAGAATTGTTCTTGGCGTTTGGAAGTTCATTTAATGACTCATTGATAACAAGTATTCATGAATATGCGTTCATTGCAAGTGGTTTAAAAGAAATAACGCTTTCAACATTAAGAGCGTTATCAGCAAATGCAATCACTTATTCAGACATCGAAAATGTTCAACTTTCAACAAGTGAAAGTGGGGTATGGAAATTAACAGGAACAAGTTTCAATCTTAACTACACTATTAATAATCCTGCTAACTTAAAAGATGAAATTGTGGTTGGTGTTGGCGGAAAAGAATTAAGCGTTATAGACTGGTTGAAAATGGGTGCGCGATTGATTTTTGAAAGTTGATTTCACAATTACACATTATTAACGATAAAAAATAGGAAGATTATACTTCCTATTTTTTATGTTTTGATATAGTTCAAAGCTTCCGAAAGATAATTGCTCTAATAGATTGATGATGTTTAGACTTTGAACGATAATAATGATATTTGTCCTTATATTAGACAATATTTTTATTTAATCTAAAAAATAGATCTAATAAACAATATAAGAAAAGTTGTAAGAAAATTATTGTTTTATATATTAAAATGTTGTAAAATTAAAGCGATATTTTAATTTAGATATTTGTTATTTTTTTAAAAGTTTGAGTTAAAATATTAATGTATATTAAAGGAAGGAATATGTTAGAACTAAAAAATATTAGTTATAAAGTTCCAGATAAGATTATATTAGAAGATATTAACTTAAATTTTGATTATGGCAAAATTTATGCTATCACTGGTCATAATGGAAGTGGAAAGAGCACTTTAACTAAAATTATTATGGGCATTGTTAAACAGACCACGGGTGATATAATTTTAGATGGAGAGAATATAAACAAACTAACGATCACAAAACGTGCAAATCTTGGAATCGGATTCACTTTTCAGCAACCTATTAAGTTTAAGGGGTTAACTGTTAGTGATTTAATAAAAACAGCTTCTAAGGGTGAAACCGACTATAAGTGCGGGTGCGATGTGCTTAGCAAGGTGGGATTATGCGCTAAAGATTATTACAATCGTGAGTTGGATTCAAATCTTTCGGGTGGTGAATTGAAGAGAATTGAACTCGCAATAACTTTGGCAGAAAATAAAAAAATTAATATATTTGATGAACCAGAAGCGGGAATTGATATTTGGAGTTTTGGTGGGTTAACTGATGTGTTTAAGGAACTAAAAAAGCGCAATTCTTTAACAATTATTGTTACGCACCAACAAAAGATTTTAGATATCGCCGATGAAATAATTGTGCTTAATTCATCAAAATTAGAAGCAGTTGGAAAAGCAAGTGAAATTTTAAAAAATCTTAAATCTTCAACTTGTGAAAAACTTAATGGAGGTGAAGGCAATGGAGAAGATTGATAGAGAATTGTTAGAGCAAATTGCCGACCTTCATTCCGTGCCAGAAGGCGCGTATAACATAAGGAAAAATGGAGAAGCGTTAAGCCGAAATAGCACATCAGATATTGGAATAATCCCCAAGAAAAATAAAAGCGGTATTGATATAATCGTGAAGCCAAATGTTAAAAACAAGAGTGTTCACATTCCAGTTATTATAACAATGGGTGGGTTAACTGATTTAGTTTATAACGATTTTTATATAGGTGAAAATGCCGATGTTACGATTGTTGCTGGTTGCGGGATACACAATGCAACAGACATAAACAGTGAGCATAATGGAATCCATACTTTTCATTTAGAGAAGAATAGTAAAGTTTTATATATTGAAAAGCACTTAGGGGTTGGAAACGGAAGTGGTGACAAAATCCTTAATCCAGTTACTAAAATTATTATGAAAGAAAATAGTGATTTTGTTATGGAAACAACTCAACTTGGTGGAGTTTCAAGTTCTGTTCGAGAAACAAAAGCTAAGCTATTTGACAATGCGAAACTTGTTATAAAAGAGAAAATTTTAACCACCGAATCTCAAACAGCAAAAACAAAATTTGATGTGGAGTTGATAGGTGAAAATTCAAGTGTTGATGTGATATCTAGGAGCGTTGCAAAAGATAATTCTTATCAAAATTTTTATTCGCAGGTTAAAGGCAAAAATCATTGCTTTGGGCATGTTTCGTGTGATGGTATTTTGGTTGATAATGCAAGGATTGATTCAACACCAAAAATTATTTGTGAAAATGTGAACGCCACGCTAGTGCATGAAGCTGCAATAGGAAAAATTGCGGGGGAACAATTGATTAAACTTATGACCTTAGGTTTAACAGAACAACAAGCAGAAGATTTGATAATTAAAGGATTCTTAAAGTAATATTTAAGTATTGATTGATTAAAAGCTTTAATTGGATATTGAATTCTTTTAAGTAAAAAAAAGTAGCATACGTAACCCTACGGGTTATAAACTTGCTACTTTTTTTAAAAAGTGTTTTTTTGAAAATATTTGCTAAAAACTCTAACTTATATTAGGTAGCCATTAAATGGAAATATAGTTAAATAAAATCTTTAGTGCTTAATCAGAAAAATTATATTGTTAGTTTTGCGAATCTAATTTGGGTTCTATTATATGTGTAAGTGATTAAGAAATCATTTCCATCAGCAATAATTGATGGATATGAAAATTCGCCTTGAGCGTTTTCTAGTGTTATTTGTTTTGTCCATGTTTTTCCGTTATCGTATGATAAACCAACAACGAGCGGAGATCTTGCACCCCAATTTTCTTTAACGGGATTATGAACCATGGCTAAAACTCCAGAATCGTTTTTGGCAACATCGATTCCGCTGTTATTATTTAATAATGCGGTTGGTTTTGCTTTTGACTAAGAATGCCCAAAATCTTTTGATTTACTCACGAAAATCCTGCCACGGTTTGTTCGAAGAAACATTAATACTTTTCCATTTTCTATCTCAACCAACGTTGGTTGAATCATTTCAGTTACTATATTGCCTTGAACATCTTTCATCTTTTTCCAATTAGTCATATCAGTTGAAATATCAACAAAGCATTGTGCATGGCGAATTTTATAATATTCAATAGATACAGGTGCAAGAACTTCTCCATTCGATAAAAGAATAGGTTTGTTTTTTGATGGACCTCTTCCAGAACCGTTGTTATCAAATGTTGCTTCATTTGACCAGTTTACTCCATCACTAGATTTTCTGAAATAAGTTGTCCAGTTGCTAGGCTTTAATCCAATTTTATAATATAAATATATTTCATTTTGATAAACAAATAGCACTGGGTTCCAGTGAGCAATATTTTTAATTTCACTCATATCAATTGGGGTACTCCAAGATGTGCCATCGTGGGAAGATAGCCATATGGTAACGGCCGGCTTTGATTCTCCGGTTCCGCCAAACCATGCGGTGTAAATTTTTCCTTTAAATTTGCATAATGTTGAAGCATGACATGATGGGGTTGGCTTATTTTCTTCACTAAAAATAAATTCTTGAGATAGCGTTTGCGCCGTTATTTCTTCCATTTCCGCTGGCTTTGGGAAGAAGGCGTATAAACTTAAAATATAGCAACCAAATATAAATATTAGAATGATTGGAATAATTATAAAATAATATCTTTTTTTCATAATTTAATTATATCTAAAAGCCTTACTAAAAACAATTGTTTTATTTATAATTGATATTGAAGTAGCTAAAAATTGTTTTTAATAATTATTGTTGTTGAAATGTGAATTTTATTTTATTACAAAAATAATTTTACTTAAAGTGTGGTGTGGAGTAGTGGAGTGATATAGTGGGCAGGTGATGGAGAAGCATTTCTTTACCCTCGGCAAAGGGCAACGATTTTATAGTTGCAATAAAATTAGGAAAATTTTATTAATGCTTCTCCTCTTTATCTCAAAATTATAATATGCCCGTAAAATCAAAAGTGACATAAAATTTAAAAAATAAATAATATGTATTGTATTTAAAAATTAGGAGTAGCAGATGGAAAAAGGAAAAGGTTGTTGGAAGCAAATGCAAGAAATTGAACAAGAAAAAGCATCAAACTTTAAAAGAATTGAAGTTATTAGCAAAGTTGTTGGAGTTACAGGACCAACAGGTGCAACAGGTCCAACGGGAGAACGAGGAGAGAAGGGTGAAAGAGGCCCAAGTGGTTTGAAAGGTGAAAAGGGTGACCGTGGCGAAACTGGAGCAAAGGGTGATGCTGGAGAAAAAGGTGAAATTGGAGAGAAAGGAGAAAAAGGCGATCGTGGTGAAAAAGGCGAAACTGGTTCTGCAGAGTTAATATCTATTGGTGAAACTGAAACTATTGAACCAGATGATATTGCACTTGTTCAAGATGACTTTGAGGATGGAGTTCACAATCTAACGTTTTATATTCCGCGTGGAGCAACGGGCTTAAAAGGAGAAAAAGGCGACCGTGGTGAAACTGGAGCAAAGGGTGATACTGGCGAAAAAGGAGATGCCGGTGAAAAGGGAGAAAAGGGTGATAAAGGAGTTGATGCGGTTATACCAAATAAAAGTGCCACAATATTCAATATGGCAGGGCAAGATGTGACCACCGGTCAGCCGATTTATCTTATGAGAACTATGACTAATAATGAGTTGACAACCAAAGAAAACTCTATAACAATAGAAAATGATGGAACTTATTTTATTGCATATTATATTAATAGAGCTGAAGGAGCAGCCGGAACTGATAGCATATCGTTAGCATTTAATGTTGTCATAAACTCAAATACGGCTCGCCCACTTAGCGAATCTTCAACTTCAAGCGGTCAATTTGTTATGAATTTGAGTAAGGGAACAGAAATTACACTTGTTCCAGTGGTGATGAATGCCAAGAAACTTATTGCGAATGGTGGGCCGTGCCACACTAACTGTGTTTCAAATAGCTTAAATGTGTGTTGAGTGACTTAGAAAATATACTTACTCTAGCTCAATTTTTAAAAATTGGTAGTATATCATAGTTTTTGGTGGTATAATGATTTATGCAACATTGAATTGAAGTATAGTGTAAGTGTTGTAATTAAATATTTTTTTTTAGGAAACTCAAATGAATAAAAGATATACTATCTCAAGAAGATTTTTGATATTTTGGACTATTTTTATTGGAATTGGTGCAGTTGCGGGAAGCATTGGAATGCTTGTTGATCCAAGCGGAAAAGCAATGGGAATGGATTCAATGTTGCCTTATTTTCAAGTCCTTCCGTTTGCAGATAAACTATTTCAAAATCTCATTTTTAGTGGAATAATGCTTTTAATTGTTAACGGAATTAGCAACATAGTAGCATGTGTTTTTCTTTTTTTGAAGAAAAAAATAGGGGTTGTTCTTGGAATGACTTTTGGAATAACTTTGATGATGTGGATTGTGATCCAATTCATAATTTTTCCACTAAATTTTATGAGTACAATATTTTTTATTTTTGGATTTCTTCAGTTTATAACAGGTGTGGTATGTTTGATTGGATTAAAGCAAAGTGAGTTTAAATTTGATGATAAAATTTATAAAAATATTGGCAAAGATTCAAAAAAAATAGTGGTGTTTTTCTCTAGAACGGGATACACTAAAAAGCTTGCGTATGAAATTGCTGATGAAAAGGGTGCTGAAATTTTAGAGATAAAAACAACTGAAAAAATTGATGGTAATTTAGGCTTTTGGTGGTGTGGCAGGTTTGGAATGCATCGATGGGGAATGAACCTTGAAAAAACAAATTTTAACCCATCAAAGTATGATGAAATAACAATTTGCTCACCTATCTGGGTGTTTAGTTTAAGTTCACCAGTTAGGCAGTTTTGCATTGAAAATGCGGGTAAAATAAAAAAAGTTAACTATGTGTTTACTCATTTTATGAGTTGTAAGTTTAATAATATTGCACTTAAATTAGATCAGTTGCTAAAAGTTGAACACAACAACTTTCATTCGTTTAGATGCAGGTTTGGAAAACTGAGAGAAATAAAATAGTAATCAAAACAATTGGAATAGATAATAATATCCGAAAACTATAATCTAAGCAAATTATTAGTAAAAACATAAAAACCTAAATAAAATTTTATTTAATGTGTGACTAAAAAATAAATTGCAACTTTGATTTTAGATATTAATTGAACAGTTTTTGTTTTACAATATGATAGAAACTTACATTTTATATTTTTATTTAAATGTTATGACACATTTATTAATTTAAAATGATCTAAAATCGTTTTTAATAAATGATTCAGCGAAGTAAATGAATCGTTAAATACAGTTTAAAGTTATATGAAATTCTCAATACTAATAATTTGTTTTAAACTTTAATAGGTAAACATGAGTTATTTATGCAATATAAAATAATATTACAATGATGTAAAAATGATTGACCCGTTAGTCATAATGATGTATACTATATGTAAAATTGGCGAGCTAGGACAAAAATATGGAATTGAATAAAATTTACTTAAAATCGAGTGAGATAATGAATGAAATGCCAGATGAGAGTGTTGATTTAATTGTAACATCTCCTCCGTATAATATTAACATACAATATGGAAATAAAACTAAAAATGGTAGGATTGTTGATAGTAAGGCTGTTAAGTATTCAGATAAGATGGATGAGCTTGAGTATAGAGAATTGTTAAATTCGGTTTTTACTGAGTGTAAAAGAGTTCTTAAAAAGAATGGATCAATATGGATTAATATCAAAAATCGTTATAGCGATGGCGAAATTATAACGCCGTTTTGGATTCAAGATTATTTTACTGATTATACTTTAAAGAATCTTATTATTTGGAATTTTGATTGGGGAGGCTCAACAAACAAAAGGTTTTCTCCTAGATATGAGTTTGTGTTTTGGTTTACTAAAGATAAGAATGATTACATTTTTAATCTTTCTGATGTTTCTGTTCCAGCAGTGAATTATAGGCCAGATAGATATAAAACACAATTTAAAAATCCCAGCGATGTTTGGAAAATTCCAATGGTATCTGGCAATTTTTTGGAGAGAACAGGTCATCCTTCTCAATATCCTGAAAAATTAGTAGAACGTATAATACTTGCAGGAACAAATGAAGGGGATGTTGTGTTAGATCCGTTTATGGGAAGTGGAACAACCGCAGTTGTTGCAAAAAAATTAGGGCGTAAATATGTTGGATATGAGATAGTTCCAGAATATATTCAAATGGCGAACACAAGATTAGCAAGTCTTATAAAGGAGAAAGATAGTGATTAAAACTGACAATTTGTTTATTAATTTTGGAGATTCGAGAACACTTTTAAAAACAATACCGGACGAAAGTGTTAAGCTAGTTATCACATCTCCTCCATATAATCTAGGGAAACCTTACGGCAAATACAAGGATAAAATTCCTTTAAATGAATGGAAGGAACTAATTGATGAAGTTACAAGAGAAATATATAGAGTATTAACACCTGACGGAAGTTTTTTCTTAAATCTTTCACCTATACCATTTGGTGATAATAAGGAAATTTTGCCTTTGCCTTACCTAGGTTATGATATAATGAAAAAAAATGGATTTTATATTAGAAACATAATAACTTGGACTTTCAACAATATGCAGAATTGTGTCCAAAGATTATCTGGACGTTATGAAAATATAATTTGGGGTGTTAAGAATTTAAAGAACTATGTGTTTAATTTAGATGAAGTCAGAATTCCTTACATAACGCAAAACGATAAAAGATTGGAAGGTGGTTTGGGTAGAAATCCAACAGATGTTTGGTATTTTAATAGAGTTAATAATATGACAAAAGGTAAGCTCGGGTTATCCCATCCTACTATCTATCCTATTGAGATGATAGAAAGAATTATAAAAATGTGTTCTAATGTTGGGGATACAATTTTAGATCCGTTTTTGGGGAGTGGAACGACCATTGTCGCTGCATTAAAATTAGAGAGGAAGGCTATTGGATTTGAATTGGATCAGGATTATGAAAGTGAAATAAAAAAAAGGATAGATACTGAAACTGGTAATTAATTTGGGAGTGAGAATCATAATATAACAATCAGGAAAGTGTATAATAATATCTAAATTACTATAACATTAAAATACTTGAAATAATTTGAATTTAATGATTCTTGCTTTTTAATAACGAATTTACTAATAATAATTAAACTTCAAATTTAAATATTTTTATAAAAAAAATAAATTGCATAATAAGTATTGACATTTGTAGAACGATGTCATATAATAGCGATTAGTGTCGCATTGCGAGAAAGAGGTGGTTTATGTTGGGTAAATGGGGCTATGTAAAATCAATATCTTGTACTATCATATCATTAGTGTTTCTTATTTTTTTTAATACTTTCTTTATCAAATTCAACTTTAAAAATTGACAATAACATTAGTTTTAGCATCGCTGATGAAATAGGTGCGGAGATATCATTTTCTGGAACAAATTCAGGTGAAAAGATTTTAGATGCTCCAGATAAATTGATTATTAAACCAACTGAAACAGAGTTGAATAAAACAATAACAATTCCAAATCAAAAATTTTCAAGTTTAAATTCAGAAATTGTGTATGTGTTTAAGATTAAAAACACAAGTGAAACAAAATCTTTTACAGCAACAGCTTCAATTGCTGATATATCAACAGATTTAGAAGATAAAATCAGTGGAGCAATTTCATACAAGAAAGTTGGATCAGATAGTTATGAAAACGCAAACACAGTGAGCGTTGGAGAGACTACAGAAATTACGATCACATTTAAACTTTTAGATGACACAAGTTCTTTTGATTACTCACCAAGTATAAGAATTGAAATGAAATAAATAGTTAACGAGTCTTGTGGAAAATTTTACAATTTGGAAATTTGCCTACTATTTTAATATAAATGTAAGTTTGTGATGAAAGTAAAGCATAAAGACATTGAAGATATTATTAGTAATATTTTAGTATTGTATAAATTAAATCGCTAAAACCAGGATGTTTGGGTTTTAGCGTTTTTTGTTATCAAAATATATCATTATAGTAAAAATTAGTACTCTTTTTTATACTAGTGTTATTTAAGCATTAATTTGAAGATAGGTTGGCTTTGTTTCTAACACATCAAACTCTTGTTATTTTTTTTATAACCATTATTTACTTTGCATATTTATATAATCATCTAATTTGTTAAACATTTGGTCATTGAAAAATTCACTTAAAGTGAGTCGGTATGTTAAACAAATTTGATTAGCAGTGTATTTACTGGCATTTTTTTATTGTTTATCACATTACAAATGGTTGATTTTGGAACAAAAAGTTAGATGTGTTAGGCTTGAAAAAATAGAACGCTAAATTTGTTAACTTGAGAAATTGCAAGAATGCAAATGTTTGAGAAAAGAAAATGATTTTAAGATGTAAAAAGTGTGTCATACAAATATTGACTTTGAAAAATCTTATGGTAAAATGCAAGAAAAAGGTTGAAAAGACATAATGTCTTTCAACCTTTTGCATTTAAAGGGAGGTGTGATA
>JBNMHL010000012.1:0-30472 GCA_050872745.1 Clostridiales bacterium
ATGTATTACCGCGGCTGCTGGCACATAGTTAGCCGGGGCTTCCTTGTGAAGTACCGTCAATTTCTTCTTCCTTCACAACAAAAGTTTACAACCCGAAGGCCTTCATCCTTCACGCGGCGTTGCTGGGTCAGAGTTGCCTCCATTGCCCAATATTCCCCACTGCTGCCTCCCGTAGGAGTCTGGTCCGTATCTCAGTTCCAGTGTGGCCGATTATCCTCTCAGATCGGCTACCTATCGTCGCCTTGGTGGGCCATTACCGCCACCAACTAGCTAATAGGACGCGAGGTCATCTTAATCCGATACATAACTCTTTTACCCCTGCACCATGTGATGCTGTGGTCTTATGCGGTATTAGCAGTCATTTCTAACTGTTGTCCCCCTGATTAAGGCAGATTCCTCACGCGTTACTCACCCGTCCGCCACTAAGTTATTCAAAAGCAAGCTCTCAAATAACTCCGTTCGACTTGCATGTGTTAAGCACGCCGCCAGCGTTCGTCCTGAGCCAGGATCAAACTCTTATGTTTAATCTAACTCATTCGAACAACTTGCGTTAAGTTTGCTCGTAGTTTAAATTATTTTCTCAAATGAAATTAACAAGAAATATATTAATTCTACTAAACTATTCAGTTTTAATGGTTCGATTTGCATTCAATCTTTCATCAAATGCGAGTGTAGTTTACCACTCTATTTAGGTGGTGTCAACACTTTTTTTAAAAAAATTTAAAAAAAATTCAAAAAATTTAAACTTTTTAGTTAAAGTTCCGTAACACTCACCCTAGTGTTTCGAAATATTATCGTTTTTTTGCTAATTTACAACATTTTTTCACCTGTTTTTTTATTTTTAATACAATTTTTTTTAAACAATTTTTATAAAAAATTTTATAAATGACATATATTTTTTTTAATAAAACAATTTTAAAATTAAAAAAATACTTAAAATGTAAGCTCAAATTCAAGTGTAACTTTATTTTTAAGTATTTTTTATTTATATCAAATTATATATTTAACTTTTTTCAAAATAAATATTATTTTCTCTTCACTATTTATTTTCATCGTTATAAAAATCGAAAACTTGCATTATTTCATCAAGAGATTCTTTAGGATTCATTGCATCTTCAAAATCAAATTTAAAATCATCACTCATTTTTTCATCATATCTATCCAAAGATTTTGCCACGCCATTCTCTTTTTGGTCATCACTTTTTAAGAACTCATTAAAGTCTTTCGCTTTTCCACTAAGCATTCCATTTATGTTTTGAAGCCTTCTAGAAATATTAAGCAATCTAACATTCTCTTTCTTTCTATCGTTTGCAACCTCTTTTTCAACTTGGTCAATATCTTTTGGTTTATCATTTTTTTGAGTTTTAACAACATATTGCATTTTATTTAATAAATTACTTATGTAATTATCACCCATCTGCTTAAGTTTATCTTTAACATTTCCCCCATTATATTGAATATTGGTTTCTATAACCTTATCTATGCTTTCTTTTAATTCCAAAATACCAGAGGGTATATTGCCATAATTTAAAACATTTGGAGAGTATTCTTCAATTTCTCCAACAATCTCAATCAAACGTTGATATAAAATCCTAATTCTCTTAACTTCTAAGTCATAAATCTTTCTTGCGCTATTCTCAATTTGCTCCGCCTTTTCAACGGCAAAAACTAAAGCTTGGGAGATTTGTTTATCTTTATCTTCAAAGCTCTTAACCCTATCTTCCAAATTAGCATTTTCTTTTTTCAAAGATATAAGCCTATCTTTTTGCTCAGCTAACTTTTGCTCATATTTCATTGTTATTGAATTAATATAATTATCAACCTGATCGATTGAGTAACCTTTTTTCTCAAAATCAAATTTAGCCATAACATTTACCCTTTATTATTTTTGTTATTAATAATCATTTGCAACAAGAATCCGCTTATAGAAAAGACTAAAAGCAAAATTATAAATAATAATAGTGAAATAACTTTAAAATTAAATAATAAAACTGGAGTTGAAACAAACAAAAGGAATATAGATAATTTTAAGTATATTACTTCTTTATATACTATATATACTATAACACCCAAGATTGCTGGAAGAATAAGAAAGGCAGATGCGTAGAAGGCCCTCAAATTTCCAAACAACACAGATAGAAACAAAAAAATACAATAAGAAAAAATGATTAGTGAAAACCACACTGAATTTGATGACTTAAACAAAACGCCTTTTGCAAATAACGAAACCCCCATTGCAAATAAGATTATTAAAATGCAAAACTCTTTTGGGTTTATCGGTATAAATTTAAACACAAATTGAAACACCGACAACATCACAACTGCCACCAATAGTATTAAGTTTATAATGTTGAGTTTAGATATTTTTCTCATTTTTTTATAGAACCAATTTATCTTATACTATTTTTTACTTAAAAAACAATAGTTTATTAATTTATTTTCACCTAACATAATAAACAAACAAAACAAAAACTATTTTTTCTCTTCGCTTATATTAGGCCCTGAATGATTATCTTTTTTCTTATCCACAACGCTTTTTATGATTATGTAAGTAAGACCAACAACACCAATCGCTAAAAATATAATGCTAGTTATCCTTGAGGCTGGCATATTATTGTTATCCTTTAAAATGTATGTGTCATCCCTTAATCCTTCAAGAATTGCTCTTATAGTTCCATAATAAATTAAATACACACATGTTGGAACACCTACTTTTTTTATTTTCCTACACAAAATCACAAGAATAAAAAATCCGATCGTATTTAAAATACTTTCATAAAAAAATGTTGCTAAGAACCAACTTCCTCTAGCATCTATAAACACAGCAAAAGGAAACCATTGCAACGCCGGATTCGTAACTTCCCAGCCATAAACTTCTTGATTAATAAAATTCCCCCATCTTCCAATTGCTTGTGCAATAATTAAACAAGGTGCTATAACATCGAAAACGCTTACAATATTTACTTTTTTAATTAAACAGCAAATTAAAGCCCCTAATGCCCCACACATTATCCCACCTAAAATGGAAAGCCCACCATTCCAAACTTTAAAAGCCTCCCAAAACAATGGAACCTTCTCAAACACGCAAAAGAACGCTCTAGCACCAAGAATTGAAAATGGAAAAATCCACCATAAAAGTTCGTAAGCAAAATCACCTTCAAGTTTTCTAAATGGCATTAATTGAATTGCAACAAATAACGCAACTAAAAATCCGCAACCAATAATAACACCATACCAACTAATTTTGGTTACCATCGCATCTAAAACAAGTAACACTCCTAGCGCAAAGAGTGCAACGCATGCACCAATAAGTGTATATCTTAAGTTAAATTTAAATCCAAAAATAGTAAAATATTTATCATTAAACTTTTTCTCTTCCATAACTAATCCTTTGAAATCATTTTATCAATAATCACTCCACTTATCACCTATCATAAGCACATAAATGCTTTGATTCTATCAATAAAATTTGATTTATCTTTTCACAATTAGTATATCGTTGAAAAAAAAATTAGTCAATTTTATTCATTAATTAACTAATTTTAATACAAAAATAATGTAGAATCTTTAATTTATTGGAATAAGTCCTAAACTAATCAAAAGTGCATTATCAACCTTATGCATGCTAAATGAGTCCAAGTTTCCAATCTTTTCTTTTAATCTCAACTTATCTATTGTTCGAACTTGCTCCAATAGTATCACAGAATCTTTTGGAAGTCCATATTTAATAGCATCTATTTCAATATGTGTTGGAATTTTCGCCTTGTTTATTTTACTCGTTACAGCACCAACAATAATTGTTGGGCTATATTTATTTCCAACATTATTCTGAATAACCAAAACAGGTCTTACCCCACCTTGCTCACTCCCCACAACTGGGCTTAAATCAGCATAAAATAAATCTCCGCGTTTAATCTCCATTCATAATCCAATCTTCATATTTTTTAAAGTCGTTGTTTTCCGCAAAAACGCTTTTCTCTGCCTCTTCTTCTAAAACACGCCTATAGTTATCATCTAAACTCATATAAGAACCAGCATATTCGCTCTCACTTATAGTATGAAACTCTCTAAGATAGTTGTTAATATCAAACTCCGACCTTTTCAAATTATTAACTAAAACTTCATAATTATTCTTTAAATTTTCATAAGCACCCATAATCATTTCTCACTTTTATTATTTTCAACATTTTTCATCAAAAACAAGTTTATTTTTTTATCATTACAGATTTTTAAATAACTTTTATTGATTAAGGATTTAATCTTTTTCTAAAAACATTGCATCGTTAATAAAAACTACTTAACTATTCTTAATAAAATAAAAAAACCAAACTATATTTCTAGTTTGGCAAATTTTAAAATAATTATTTATTTTTTTAACACTATATTTAAATCAGTCTAAATAATCAGCTTTAACACAAATGAATTTATTGCATTATGCAAATCGCAGTGCAAACTTCATCAGTATGCGAAATACTAATTTGAACTTCACTTATTCCACTCGCTGCCACAATTAGCTTTGCACTATCAGTGAGTTTGATATATGGCTTTCCTCTATCATCATGATTAACTTCAATTTGATTAAGTTCAATTCCGCCACCAATTCCAATTCCAAGAGCTTTCAAAAATGCTTCTTTAGCACAATAGATTCCAGCTAAACTTTGAGTTTTCCTTATTGTTCTACTAACATATGCCGCTTCATATGGAGTGAAATAATTACCCAAAAAATGCTCATTTTGAATAAACTTTTCCATTCTCATAACATCTAAAACATCAATTCCTACTAACATATATCTTCCTTTTTTAACCGTTCCACAATTGAATTTATATCATCAAAAGAAAAGCCCCTGCCTGCCAAAAATCTTGTTAACTTAATAAAACTTTCTTGCGTGCGTTCTTTACCTTTTAAGTATTTAACAGCTATATTATACAATATTTCATCATCAGTTTCAATGCCATTTAGCAAATTTTCTACAATTTCTTTTGAAACACCTTTCTCTTGCAAATTTGCTTTCAATTTATACTCACCAAATTTAGACTTGTATGTATTTATGTAACTTTTAGCAAAATACTCATCATTTATAAAATTATATTCCTTAAGTTTTTCAATCACATATCTTGAAACATCTTTATCAAAGCCTTTCTTTGCAATATATTCTCTTACTTGCTTCTCAGTTTTTAAAGCAGTGTTAACATAATTTGCAGTTTTTGTTAAAGCGATCGTTTTATTACTATCAAATATAATCTCATCTAATTCTTCCTTAGATAATTCTTTTCCAACAGAAAGCCCATATTTAAAACAGGCATCTATATAAATTCCAGCATAAAACTCATCATCTATATATAAATTAAATTTATCCTTATTATTTTTTTGAATTTCCAATTTTGTTATTTTCATCTTATTCCCCAGTAACAACAGCTTTCATTAAGGTGGCAGATTTCAGCGAATTTGGTGGCAATTCGCCACATTTTATTTTAAATTGCACGCGAACCTTATCAAGCAAATAGCTTGCATAATCCACTGATAAATCTCTCACAAAGTCATCATTCTTAAACATTTTTTCCAAATTTGAAGCTGTTTTCATGTCAACGAACATTTGATACAAATCATATTTCACGAACTCAATAACTTCGCACAAATCAAGAACCGCACAAGCACTATTTGAATATGCCCTCACAAGCCCACCAGCGCCAAGTTTAATTCCCCCAAAGAATCTCACAACACACAAAAGCACATTATCTAGTTTTCTCTTCTTTAAAATTTCAAGAATAGGTTTTCCAGCAGTTCCGCTAGGTTCACCATCATCACTACACTTCTCTAAACTACCATTAAACGTGTATGCATAGCAAATATGAGTGGCATCTTTATATTTTTCAGACAATTGACTCAATTTAATCTTAGCATCATCAAGCGAAAAAATAGGAAACGCTATCCCTATAAATTTAGACTTGTTTATTTCAATTAAATTTTCCATTTCTCGTTTTATTGATTTCATAATTTTATTATATGTTATTTTTTATTTTTTTCAAAGCAAAAAAGATTTAAACTTCAAACTATTAAAATTTGTTTATTATAAAGTTTGATAAAATTGAAATAATTAATAAAAAGTCTAATTATTTTAATAATCATTGTTTTTGTGTGTAATCAAAAGAAAAATGTAAAAATCTCACAAGCCGCAATTGGCCCAAATGCTTAAAAACAAACTACAAAAACACGCTTAAATAATTTACTTTTTTTATTTTTATTTGATATAATGAAAAAGTAACAAATTTTTTAATGGAGTAGGTTTATGGAAATACTAAAAGAAGTACAAGAAATGTGCACTTTAAAAAACTTAGATGCACACGGCCCTGCAGTTATCCCACAGGAAGGTAAATGGGAAAAAGTTACTCAAATCAACGAAATAAGCGGTTTCACCCATGGTTGTGGAACTTGTGCCCCACAGCAAGGCACATGCAAACTAACATTAAATGTTAAGAACGGAATTATTGAAGAAGCATTAGTTGAAACAATTGGTTGCAGTGGTATGACTCAATCAGCAGCAATGGCAGCTGAAGTCCTACCAGGAAAAACAATTCTTGAAGCTTTAAATTCAGATTTAGTTTGCGATGCTATTAACGATGCAATGAAGCATTTATTCTTGCAAATTGCTTATGGAAGAACTCAATCAGCATTCTCAGAAAATGGTCTTCCTGTTGGTTCAAGCCTAGATGATTTAGGTAAAAATAGATCAAGCCTAGTTGGAACAATTTTCAGCACAAAAGAAAAAGGGACAAGATATCTAAACACAGCTGAAGGATACACAACTAAACTAGCCCTAGATGCTAAAAACGAAATCATTGGTTACGAATATGTTAACCTAAATAATATGATGAGATTAATCAACAATGGTAAAGATGTTAAAGAAGCTTATAAAGATAGCATTAAAACTTATGGCAGATTTGCAGATGCTGTTAAAGTTGTTAATCCAAGAAAAGATTAAGGCGGTGAACTATGATAGAATTTGAAGGTTACGATAGAAGAATTAATAATATCAACAAGGTTTTAAAAGAATATAAAATTGAAAGCCTTGAAAAATGTAAAGAAATTTGCGATAAAGCAGGTATTGATGTTGATGCAATCGTTAGAGGTGTTCAACCTATTTGCTTCGAAAACGCTGTTTGGGCATACACTATGGGAACAGCTATTGCCCTAACAAAAGGCGAAAAAAGTGCCGAAGATTGTGCTAAAAACATCGGAATTGGATTGCAAGCATTTTGCGTTCCTGGTTCAGTTGCAGACGCAAGAAAAGTTGGTTTAGGCCATGGCAATCTTGGTGCAATGCTATTAAATGAAAACACTAGTTGTTTTGCTCTTCTTGCTGGCCACGAAAGTTTTGCAGCAGCAGAAGGCGCTCTAGGAATTGTTAGAAATGCAAATAATGCCAGAAAGAAGCCATTAAGAGTTATCTTGAATGGACTTGGAAAAGATGCTGCTTATATTATTTCTAGAATAAATGGTTTCACATATGTTAAAACAAGATATAATTTTGAAACTCAAAAACTTGAAATTTTAAGCACAACTCCATTCTCAAACACTTATAAAAGCGAAGTTAGAGTGTTTGGTTGTGAAGACACAACCGAAGGCGTTGCTGTTATGCAACACGAAGGCGTTGATATTTCAATCACAGGCAACTCAACAAATCCAGTTAGATTCACTCACCCAGTTGCAGGAATCTATAAAAAATGGTGCGTTGAAAATGGTAAAAAATACTTCTCAGTTGCATCAGGCGGTGGCACAGGAAGAACTCTTCACCCAGACAATGTTGGTGCAGGCCCTGCAAGCTATGGCTTAACAGACACAATGGGAAGAATGCATGCAGATGCTCAATTTGCAGGAAGTTCATCAGTTCCAGCCCATGTTGATATGATGGGATATATTGGAATGGGAAACAATCCAATGGTTGGAGCAACAGTTTCTTTAGCAGTTAAAACCTACGAAGCATTAAATAGATAACAATATCAAATATAAAACTAATAAAAGAGTATTTAATTAACTGAATATATAACAAAAAAATGATGATTTTAAATCATCATTTTTTTAATCCATTTTCAACCTTTTTTTAATAAATTAACAGCTACTCTATTTATTATTCTAATTCAAGCAACTTCTTAGCTCTATCATAAGCTGTTTTTAAATATATATCAATGTTCGGATAAGCCATTTTTAGATTTTTAAAATTGTTTAATTCAAGCATTAATGGCCCATCATATACTTTATTTAATGCTGGAACAACTCTTTTCCATTCTATATTTCCATCATACGGAATTAAATGATGATCCTGACAGTATCCTCCATCATTATCATTTATATGCACAGTGTTTAATACTTTTCCGAATTTTTTAATAGCATCAAGAGGTTTATAACACCAAACATTCGCATGACCTGTATCCAAACAAAACTTAAAATTATTTGACTTTATTTTTTCAAATAAAAAGATTGTATGGTCAATTGTTCGTAAGTTTTCAATATTTAAAATTATTTTGTTTTTTTCAGCAATCTTAACAAGTTTTTTAAATCGTTTTAACCCAGTATCGTTAAATGAAGTAACATCTTTTCCGCAAGGATGCAAAACATAGTTTTTAACACCTAATTCTGCAACCTTTAATAATTGTTTTTTTATTTTTTCAAAATAGGTTTCACCTTGCTCATCTTCTTTCCAAATTAGCATATTATCTTGCAAAGGCCCATGAACAACTTCAACTATTAATCCACAATTCCTAGCATTTTCTATTGTTTTTGTTATTTCTTCATCAGATTGATTAAACCAATAAATCCCAATATATTCAAAACCATTCGCTTTTATCTTTTTAAACGTTTCAGTTTCAGATAAGCCCCAACCAATCAAATCGTATATTCCAATTCCTTTCATAACTATTCCTTTATTATGACCATTTCATCGCCTAAATTTTCGCCATATTTTTCAATATCCAAAACTAATTGATTAGCAACCAAATCAGGCATTAATGGTAAATTCTTTATTTTTTCAATAGGCATTAGAGTTGGAACATAAATTCCTCTATTTCTATCAGGTTGAAACTCTTCACCCTCTCCAGTTCCAAGTTCTCCCGAAATCCACTTACACAAATAAAAATTTTGAACGGTTTTGTCATTTTCATACATATAAACTTTTTTCAATGGAGTAACATTTATTCCAAATTCTTCTTCCACTTCTCTAATAACACAATGTGTTTCAGTTTCGCCCTCATTAATTCCTCCACCAGGGAATGTGTAGTAAACTCTATCCGCTTTTTCGCGATACATCGTTACTAATTCCCCATTTTCAATTATGATTGCTCTGCAACTCACTCTTTTTTCCATTCTACTTATCCTCCATTCCTTCATTTAAACAATCCATTTCATCAACTACTTCTAATAAGTTAACTCCAAACTCATAAGCTCTATCACTTTTATCTTTGTCACCATCGTTTCTTGTGTTTATAGCTTCAACGATATCAAAATCTTGCAAAGTTTTTATCATTGATTCATATCTTTCTTTTTCTGTTTCATCACCTGTCATTTCTTTCATTTGCATTAATTTCTCTGTTGATAATTTAGCAAATTCTCTTGCTGTGTCTAAATAATTAAATGTAAACACCCCATTTTGTGTTAAAACAGCCTTTTCCACAATTGTTGAAGTTTTTATTATCTTAGAAATATTGAAAACTGGATCTTCTTCTCCACTATTTTCTTTCGTTCCAATGGTATTTCTATCATTTTGTTTAATAGTGTTATTACTAGAATAGTATACCTCTCTTTTTAATAAATTCAAAGCGTTTGGAAGATCTCTTTCATCTAATCTTTTAACATCCTGCATATCAACTTGTGGCAATTCCATATTTTCGCTATTATACAAAACTCTGTTAACCCCTAGTCCAAATTCGTAAAGAGTTACAAAAGTTTTGTGATCCACATTTAATTTTTTAAAATCATCTAACGAATAAAACGTTGTGCCAACATGAACATTTGTTACTTTAGGAAGTTCTTGAGTGAATTTCAACATATCTCTGTGTGGAAGTTTGTCAAAAATAAAGTACATATCAATATCACTCCAACCCTTTTGATATCTGCCTTTCCCTGAACTGCCACCAACGAATGCTAATTTTAAATTATCTTTAAAAACATCTTGCGCTAATTTGCTAATTTTCTCTGCATTTTGAAGTTGATTCTTTGTTTCAAATAAACTAAATATTTTTTCCACAATATCTTTATTCATCAATGAAGCTCCATTTTCAACAAACTCAACTGGCGTAAATGTTTTTCCTTCTTCCAATTTTTTATTTAATAAGCCAATATTCATTTGCAAATATTTACCATGAATATCTTCAGTTTCAGCAACCGCTTCTTCTTTTCTTAAATTAGTTCTTTGAGAATCTTTTGACGGAACTATTATTAATTTTAGATCCTCATAACTATTCCAAAGCAAATACTTGTTTTTGGCCTCTTTAACAATGCTCAAAACTTCATTTTGTGGAACACCTAACGTAAGTAAAGTTGCCTTAATTCTTGTATCGTAGAAATCAATACCTTTATCTAAAACAACAATTGGCGCATCCGATTTTAAAGCATTTTCGTATCTTTGGGCTATAGAATGATACATCGTGTCAGCAAATTCTTTATAATTGTTGGGATCAAACCACCATAAAGATAATTCTTTACCCTTCAATTTTGGAAACGCTTCAGTTTGATTTATGTGCATTGGTTTTGAAAACATTTCTGGCCATATTTCATTTAAAATACCCGCTTGAGTGCTTTTACCCAAATTATCCATTCCACTAATTGACACAATTAATTTTTGACTTTTAATGTTTTCTAATAATTTTTCCTTTTCCATTCCAAAAAATTCTTGAAACAATTCTTCTTTTGATTTTCCAAATGTTTTTTGAATATAATCATCTTTTTTAACCCCAAATATTTTTTCAAAATCATTCATCATTTTATATTCCTCCAATAAACTTTATTACATCATCTAAATTTAACGCCTTATTTGCAAACATAGAAATTAAAAAAGCCAAAACACCAAACTCTTTATCTGTTAAATTTTGCGTTATATCAACTGGATTACAAAACCTAAACGCAATTAACTTTCCAACTTCAATATCGGGTTTAATCAAATTATGTTTTTTAATTTCGTAAAGGTATTTTAAAACTAACTTTTTATTTCTTTTAGGCAATATTCCACATGTATTAACCACAATGCCATCATCGTTCTCTAAATATTCGCAGTTTATATACTTCTTAAACTTATGAAAGGTTTCTTGTTCTTTTGAATGTGCTGATTTTATAAACTTTATGTAATAATAATAACTGTTAACAATAAAACAGCCCAAAAAAATAGCAATGTCATTTATTATCGCGTTTTTTCCTGCCACTTCGAAATCCGTTATAAATCCCTTTTGTGAAAAATTTAAATCTGTTGGATCGCCTTGAGTTATGGCAAATTTAACAACAGGATCACTTAAAATAAATTCTTTAATCTTCAAAAACGAATCATGAAGCGATGGCAGGACAACCCCATTTATAATGAGTGTTTTATTGAATTTATCTATATTGCTATTAATATATTTATCCAATAAGCCAATTCTACCAGTAAAAAACCTACTATTCACCGACTCACTCAACTTACAATTTTCAATATCATTTATTCTACATAATAGTAATTTAACTATTCTTTTATATGCTACTCTCTTATTACTATACAATGTTTTATGAAAAATATTTTTATCTAATGATTTAATATAATCATAAACAATAAGATTTTCATCGCTATTAAAAAAAAGTCTGTTTGCTATTTTAAAACGTTTTTCCTTTAAGCAGTTGTAACCCCTGATTTCCTCATCAAATCCGCAATTAATAACTTTGTAAAAAACTTTTTTGTTTTTACAAATACCAATTCCGAACTCACCTTTCTTTGTTTTGTTAGATGTTAATTTTTTCATAGCTCTTTCTCCTATAAAACGTGAAATTTTTAACTCTAAGCCCGATTAAATAGCAAACAAATTTTTTTAATTAAATATTAAATTTTAAATTGTATAATTTTTAAAAAACTATAAGCTCCACCTTACACATTTATATTAAAAATGACTTACATATCAAACGGATTTCCCATATATTCATAGTCTTGATTATAAATATCACGATAGTCTGCATCTTTAAATGTTCCATTTGCATCACAATCTTTATAGTAAATTCTAAATTTATCAGCACTTTGAACTTCCCAACAACTTTCCTCTGAATCTTCAGTCAACACACTTTCTAAGTGCGACTTTATGTCTAAGTCTTGTGCGTATAAAAATTTAAAATAATCTCCTGGTTTAACTAAAAGTTCTTCATCGTTAATAGTAATCATTTCTCCTCTTTCATCAACAAGTCCATGAGGAATTTTAACGGCAACAATTCGTGTTTCATTTTTAGCTTTAAAAATATTTGGGTATTCAGTGTCCGAAAAGCCATTATTAAATTTTTCAATGTTCGCAAAGCAATACTTAGTTATTGGTTTATGTTTTGGGTTAATATAATTTAAAATCACGTCTACTTCTGAAAATCTATCTGAACTTAATAAACTTACAACATCTTGCTCAAGTTGTGGTCTTTTCTCACGCATCAATAGATAAATTGATGCTCTTAATACAGCATTGTTTATTTTATATGCTTCAGCCAAACTAGCCTCCCTAACAACTTGAATATAGTTGTCTGTTATCATATTTCTATCATCTAAGCATTTAATATAATTTCGCATACAATTATATAATTTTTCACTTCTTTTATCCATAACCACCACCAATAAAAAAGCCTTTAAAATTTTCACAATATTATCACATTAATTTCGATATGTCAATACCTAATTTTAAAAAAATCGCTTTTTTTAGGAATATTTTAGATGTTAAACAAAAAATTAAAATCCTATATATTCAAGTTTAAAATATTAAAAAAATTTAAAAAAATAAAAAACAACATAATTACTAGTTGAAATTCAATCAACTATGATAATTATGTTGTAAATAAAAGCTTAAAAAATGGTTTAACAATTGAATATTTTAAACAATTTGTTTTATCATTTTATAAAAGATTTAATAAACAATTATGTTATGTAAAACTACTTTGTTCCAAAAATTCTATCGCCTGCATCGCCAAGTCCCGGCAAGATATATCCATTTTCATTTAAGCATCTATCAACTTGCGCAAGGAAGATTTCAACATCTGGGCATGCCTTAGCCACATTTTTCACTCCCTCTGGAGCACCAATTATACACATTAACTTAATTTTTTTGCATCCACATTTCTTAAGCATATTAATTGCAGAAATAGCACTACCACCAGTTGCAAGCATTGGATCTAAAACCATAACAACTTTGTTTTCTATATTTTTAGGCAGTTTGCAAAAATATTCTTGCGGTTCTAGCGTTTTTTCATTCCTAAATAAGCCTATGTGTCCGATTTTTGATGCTGGAAATAGCTTTAGCACACCATCAACCATTCCAAGCCCAGCCCTTAAAATTGGAACTATTGCTATCGAATTTTCTTTAACCATAAATTGCTTTGTTTTTTCTAAAGGTGTTTCAACTTCAACTTCTTGCGTAGGCACATCTTTAAAACTTTCATAAGCCATAAGCATTGCAATTTCTTCAACCACTTCCCTAAATTGTTTTGTGTTTGTGTCCTTGTTCCTAATAATTGCAACTTTGTGCCTAATAAGCGGGTGGTCCATGATGTGAACATTTTTAAAATTTTCCATAACTCTCTCCTTTTTGTTTTAAAAAAAAGAGTTCAGATAGAAAAATCGAACTCTTTATTTTCAAATATAATAAGTGTTTTGATAGATAGTTTTAAATTTAAAATTACCAAATTTTTCATAAAAACTTTCCTTTGCACCTTTAAAAGCAGTATATCAAACAACAGCGATTATTGCAAACAAATGTTTATATTTTATCACTTATCAAAATTTTTGTTAATTTTGTTTAAATCGAAAACTAATAAGCACTTTACTTATTTATTTCATTAATTAACAACTTCAACTTTTCAGTTGGGTTTAAAATGTTTCCAATTCCAGTATTTTTGCTAATATTTGTTATTATTTTAGCAATGTTTTTAGTTAGGTCAATCTTAACAAACCATTTTTTACTCATCAAATCCTCTCTTAAATATGATGCGTTAGTTGCATATATCTTAGTAATGTATCCATCCTCATACAACTTATCAAATTTTTCAACACCATCTGTGAAAAAAGCAAAAGTAACAATCACATAAACATTTTTGCAACCACGCGATTTCATATTTTTTGCAATATCTATAATGCTCTCGCCACTTGAAAGCATATCATCTATAATTAAAATACTTTTATTTTCAACATCTGGACCTATATACTCATGTTGTAAAATTGGGTTCTTCCCGTTAACAACTTTAGTGTAGTCTCTTCTTTTATAATACAATCCAAGGTCTAAATTTAAAATGCTGGCATATTTTCTAGCTCTTTCCATAGCTCCTAAATCTGGGCTAATCACGACCATTTTTTCTTTATGAATTTCTGATTGCTCATTAGGAATAAACGATTTTAGAACCGAATATAACGGAAAAACAGAGTCAAAACTGCCATTTGGAATCGTGTTTTGAATCTCTGGATCATGAATATCGAATGTTATTATATTATTAACTCCCAAACTCTCTAAATATCTCAAAGCCATAGCACAATCTAAGGATTCTCTATCTTTCTTTCGATGTTGCCTTGAAGAGTACATCAATGGCAAAATCAAAGTTATTCTTTTTGCTTTTCCACTTATAGCAGAAATTGTTCTAATTATGTCTAAAAAGTGATCATCTGGGCTCATTCTATTTTCAACACCATAAAGTTTATAGGTGCAAAAATAGTTCCCAACATCGCCGATTATAAAAATATCCTTTTCCCTCACAGTTTCATTTATAACAACTTTTCCTTCACCATTGCTAAATCTTGGGCTTGAAATATCTATAATATAGTTTCTTTTTTCTCCAGTTAATTCGCAAATATGTTCATTTAAACTATCTTTTCTATCTTCAAATCCCTTTAAAACTATTAAACCTAAATTTTCAAACATACTAACCTCCCTCATCTCCAACCTTAATATAACATAATTCGACATTATTTTTAAAACAATATCAACAAATATTTTATTTATAACACAAACAAAACACTATTTAAAATCTATTTAACCATCACACCCTAAAATTTTAGAACGAAAAAATAAAAACAAAAAAACTACGGAATAATTAGCCTTTAAATAAATCTAATTTATCCATAGTTTTTTATACAATTAAAATTCTAATTCACTATCAGCTTGCAAAGTTTTGTTAACATAAGTTTCTGCTTCACTCAAATATGATAAATTATTTTGAGTTTGCATTTCAGAACCTTTTAAAGCAACTTCTTCAGAAAGTTTTAATCTTCCTTTTTCGTTAACCACAAAAGCAAATCCGCTTCTAATATTTTTATCATCAGCCATAGATAAACAAACAGCAGAAACGCCATCAGTTGCAACAGTTGAACCATCATAGTTTGTTTGATAAACAACGTTACCTTTATTTGTTCCAACCAAGTAAACTGCTGTGTTGTGAATTCTTTCAGCTTTTGTTGAAACATTGTGCACATCACCAACAGGTAATTCAATATCAACAGACTTCAAAGCTTTGCAAACGTTTTTGCAATAGTATTTAGATTCAAATGAATTTAATTTACCATTAAAATCACTAACAACTGGACCAATAACCGCAGTGTTAACTGGGTTTTTATCAAGTGGTTCAGCATCATTAACGCTCATTACTCTTTCCATAAATTTATTATTGTTTTCGCTCATAATTTCCTCCTCTTATTTGCCAGCCAATATTTTAGCATAGAAAAAAGCCAAAAGCAATACTCAACTTAAAAATTTTTTATTTTTTTAACGCTTAATACAATAAACTCTAGAGTCATTAAAGCTATGTGTTGGATATAGAATACTTATTAAACGGAAAACTTTATGTAAAAAGCTGTGGTTAAAAAAATCCGCAAGTTACCTTGCGGATTAAATATTATATTACTCTGTGCCCATGCCATCTATAGACATATCGCCAATCAAATCACTCTTATATAAGCCCTCGTAATTCGATTCTCTTACAAGTTCTGAAAACTCTTGCATTTTTTCAACACTAAGCAACTGATTATAAAAATCCTTACCATCAATTGAATTGATAGGAGCTTCAACAGTTTTTTCCAATGCATCAACAGCTTCACTCTTTAGTTGCTCAATTATATTGCCTTGGTTCATAACACTATCCAAGCCTGCTCCATTCAATATTGATGCTAACATACTTTGTTTAAAATTCTTCATATCTAATACCTCCCACCTTAATTATTACATATAATATAGCATATTTAAAATATAATGTCAATAGCTTTCAAGTGAATATTTATGCATTTATATGAATAATTTCAAATTATTTATCAAAAATCTCTTCTAAAATCTTTAGAACGTTTATAGCACAATCTTTTAACTTCACACACTCCGCCTTTAAAATAGACAAATCTTCATCCAACTCGTAGTTTATATTAAATTCTTTAGCTTTTCTGCCTCGCTTAGAAAAATTAGAATCTTTTTCATATTCACAATTAATAATTTTTTCGATCAATTCTTGTTTTTTAAATTTTGTTGGAGCAACCACGCCTTTTTCTCTAGCCATTATTCTTAGCGAGTGAATAGAATATTTATTTAAATCATAACTCATAATACTATTATATATCGCCAATTACGATATGTAAAGCAAAAAAACCAATGTCGTAAAATGCGATATATTACGAAAAATGTCGATAAATGCGATATTATACTGATTGTTATGAGTAATATATCAAAAAATTTGAAGATTTTAAGGAAATATAAAAATTTAACACAAAAACAACTTGGTGAACTTATTGGATACTCAAATCGTGCGGTTGGCGATTGGGAACTTGGAGTTAGCGAACCTAATCTAAACACATTGAAGAAATTAAAAGATGTGTTTGGTGTTTCTTATGAGGATTTATTAGATTGAATTAGTTATTTAGCCCCAAAATAAAGCAATAACTTACATGCTTTGAGATTTTTAAACTTAAAACATATGTAAGCAAATTAATAGTTTATTAAACTTTAAAAAAACATATTTTAAATTAATTTAAAATATGTTTTTTTATTTGAATATTATAATCATATTATTAGAACTTTAAGACATTTTCGATTATTCCACCGCCCAAACAAACACTTTCACCTTCATATTCAGGATTATTTGTTTTTAACAAAGTATTTAAATCTTGATATAACACAACAAATTGCCCTGGAGTAACGGCACGCTGTTTTTCAGCAAATGAAACATAAATTTCATTATCACCTTTTATTTCAACTGTCACTTTTTGGTCGGGTTGCCTATACCTAAATTTTGCATAGCATTCAAATTTTCTTTCCTTAGGTATCCCACTAATCCAATTAAAATTATCACTCGTTAATGCATTGCTAAACAATTGATCATCTTCGCCTTGAGAAACAACTAAAATATTGTTTTTAACATCTTTATCAATAACAAACCATCTATCACCATTTCCACCCTTTTTACCACCAATATTTAAGCCTTTTCTTTGGCCAAGAGTATAAAACATAACTCCATCGTGAGTGCCAACTTGATTTCCCTCCATGTCGCAAATTTTACCTGGTTTTGCAGGTAAAAATTCTTGCAAAAATTGCTTAAATCGGCGTTCACCAATAAAACAAACACCCGTGCTATCCTTCTTTGTTGCCGTGCTTAACCCATATTTTTCTGCAATTTTTCTAACTTCTGGTTTTTCAATATCACCTAACGGGAAAATAACGTTATCTAATTGTTTTTGGCTTAGTTGATTCAAAAAATATGTTTGATCTTTGTTTAAATCTTTTGCTTTCAATAAATATATAACGCCATCAATTGTTTTAACTTTTGCATAATGCCCAGTTGCAATATAATCAGCATTTAGTTTTTGGGCAAATTCCTTAAATGGTCCAAATTTAATCTCTCTATTGCAAAGCACATCTGGATTTGGTGTTCTTCCTTTTTTATACTCATCTAAGAAATAAGAAAAAACTCTATCTAAATACTCACTAGCAAAATTAACAGAATAGTATGGAATATCAAGAGCGTTGCAAACTCTTTTAACATCTTCATAATCTGTTATTGCAGTGCAACAACCATTATCATCATCCTCTTCCCAATTATGCATAAAAAGACCAATAACATTATAGCCTTGATCTTTTAATAGTTGAGCCGAAACTGAACTATCAACACCACCACTCATTCCAACAACCACAGTTTTTTTATTCATACTTTCTTTCCCTTAATTTAACCTCTTCAATTGTTGCAAGTTTTATAGGAATTTTGAAATATCCAAACGCAACAGCAAAGATATCCGCAATCCATAAAAGCCCAATGATTATTCCAAACACAGAAAAGAACTCTAGCAAACTTTTTGCTACCGCACTTTTCCATATCTTTTGATTTAATTCAAGTAAAATTGAAAATAAAACTAACGAAGAAACTCCAATGTTAAAAACAATTCCTCTAGACTTTCTTCCAATAACATAGTTATGAACACCAAACAAACCTAAAAAAATAGTTATAAGAAGTAAGCTTCTTTTATTAACATCATATGGCCTAGTTGAACTCAATGTGACCTCATCTTTAAGACCTTTCTTTAGTGATTTTTTTGCTTCAATATTGCTTGAATAGATCACTTGATTTGCATAAATTTTACAATACGGACAATATGTTTTTAATTGCATTTTTGCATTACATATAGGACATCTCACTCTTTTTTCCCTTTATATTGGAATATGGAGCGAAAATTATGCATTAAAAATGCATTAAAACTTTTCTTCGAAAAGTTTTGCGGGTGTTTTAAAACACCCGAATTTTCGCTCCCACCATATGATAACACATTTACAAACATTTTAAAATAAAAAACAAATAATAATTTAAATTAGCAAAAATTTTAAATATGGTCAAAAACACAAATTTAAATAAATTTTTGCAGTTAACAAAAATACTTGGGATACCTCCCAAGCATAATCACAAATAAAATCAAATGTTCCTTTAAATAACATTAATAACTATTTATAAGCCACCGCAAAAACATAGTATTGCACTATTTTTCTCTTTCCAATGTCCATCACAAGAAATGAAAAAAGCCGAAAACGCAGTATCACGCAGTTTTTCGATGTTTCTACATTCTCTAAAGCTCCTATTGGAAAATAAAAAAAGCCGAAAAACACAGTGAGACAAGGCTCGCTCAAATTTTCAAGATAGGAGTTTATACATAATAAATGACCGTTTTAAAATTTGAGCAGAAACGATGTATCACGCAGTTTTTCGATATTTCTATGTTCTCTAATGTTTTTATTAGAAAATGAAAAAAGCCGAAAAACACAGTGAGACAAGGCTCGCTCAAATTTTCAAGATAGGAGTTTATTAAAATAAATGACTATTTTGAAATTTGAGCAGAAACGATGTATCACGCAGTTTTTCGGCTTTTTTCTATTGTTCTTTTGAGAACATATATGAAGCAAACCTCATACATTGAGTACTATAGCTCATTTCGTTATCATACCATGCAACTAATTTTACGAATGTTGGAGAAAGCATGATGCCGGCACCTTCATCGAAAATGCTACCATATCTACTACCGATGAAATCAGATGAAACAACAGGTTCATTTGTGTAACCCATAACACCTTTCATTTCATTTTCACTAGCATCTTTAATTGCTTTGCAAATATCTTCATAAGTTGTTTCTTTTGCAAGGCGAACAGTTAGGTCAACAACTGAAACATCAAGAGTTGGAACTCTTAAACTCATACCAGTTAATTTTCCATTAAGTTCTGGAATAACAACGCCAACAGCTTTAGCAGCACCAGTTGATGATGGAATAATATTTCCACAACCAGCTCTACCGCCTCTCCAATCCTTTTTGCTTGGGCCATCAACGATTAATTGAGTTGCTGTAACGCTATGAACAGTTGTCATTAAACCTTCAACTATTCCAAATTTATCGTTAACAATTTTAGCAAGAGGTGCTAAGCAGTTTGTTGTGCAACTTGCGTTTGAAACAACATCCATATCTGTTGAATAAGAAGTGTGGTTAACTCCATAAACAAACATTGGACAACCATTTTTGCCAGGAGCAGTGATAATAACTCTCTTTGCACCACCTTTTAAATGTTTTGCAGCATCTTCTTTAGCAACGAATTTACCAGTTGCTTCGAAAACATAATCAACACCCTCTTTTCCCCAAGGAATTTCTTCTGGATTCATAGAAGCAAAGAATTTAACTCTTTTGCCATTAACAACTAAAGAATCCCCATCAACTTCACAAGTTCCAGTAAAGTTACCATGAACAGTGTCGTGCATAAATAAATATTTCGCGTAATCAACAGTGATGAATGGATCGTTAATAGCAACAATATCTAGATCATCAAATTCAAATGATAATCTTAGAAGTTGCCTTCCGATTCTACCAAAACCATTAATACCTAATTTTGCTACTTTTGTCATACAAAAATCTCCTTTTTTACTTTAAATATTATAACAGCATTATTTATTCAACGCAACTAAATTAGTTGGTATAAAATCACCATTTTCATAAATTAATTTATCATCAAAATAAATTTTTCCTCCGCCATATTCTTTTTTATGGCATTGAATTAAATCCCAGTGAATTGCACTTTTATTACCATTATATGCATCATCATATGAGCTTCCTAGTGCCATATGAATCGAACACCCCATTTTTTCATCAAATAGAATATCATGAATTGGTTGAGTAACAAATCTATTCACACCAAACGAAAATTCACCAACATATCTTGCAGAGTCATCAACACTTATAATTTTTTCGAATGCTTCATCGTTGTTGCATTTATGACTAACAATTTTGCCGTTTTCAAATTCAAGGTAGATATTAGTAAACTCTTTTCCATCATATTTTGTTGGAATATTGAATTCAATATGGCCGTTTATACTATCTTTAACTGGCGCCGTGTATATTTCCCCATCTGGAATGTTGCATTCTCCAACACATTTAATCGCAGGAATGCCCTTAATGCTAAACGTTAAATCAGTGTTTTTTGCAACCATATGAACTTTATCCGTTTCATTCATTAGTTTTTCTAGAGGTGTTAAATTTTTATCAAGCTCAGCATAGTCCATTGTGCAAACTTGATAATAAAAATCTTCAAATTTCTCCGTACTCATTCTTGCACTTTGAGCAAAACTTGGAGTTGGGTAACCTAATAAAACCCACTTTTTAGAGCATCGAATATCAAAGTGCACTGGTTTTGTGTGATACTTACTTTGAGCAGATAACGCACTTTCAGGCACATCGCTATATTCAAATGTGTTGTTGCTACCGCCAATTAAAATAACAGCATCCATTTTTTCCATCATATAGCTATCAATATCAGCTAAAAATTTAAAATACTCTTCATCAGCACCAAGCATTATATGCCTTTGATTACTTTTAATTATTGGCCTTAAAATTGGATATGCGCCAACTTTATATATTTCATCAATAAGCGCATTAATAAGTGAATCAGAACAACTTGAGTATTGAATTAGAACCTTCTCACCTTTTTTAACTGAACACGAATAATTGACAAGTTTTTCAGCTAGTTTTTTTTCCCTTAAATCCATAATTCTCTCCTTTTCGCAATATAACAAGGGGCAAAAGCCAAATTCTAACGAATTTTGTTTTGCTAACCGCAAAACTCTCGCTCGCACGCTCGCTCGTGGCTTTTGCACGCCTTAAAGCATCCATAATAATGAAAAATTAATCATAAACAATTATGAACAACTATCAATAGATATATTATTGCAAAATTTATAAAAAAGTAAACAAAAAGAGCTAAAAAATAGCCCTTTTAAATTTTTTTATTAAATTTTCATAACTTTGATTACAAAAATAACAATTAAAACCGCATTTTGCAAAGTTAATTATTGAAATGATAACACATAATTTATCACCAACTAAATCAAAATTAACTTTTAAAATTATACTTTTCAACTTTATCTATTATATCTTTCATTTCATTTGGATCAAATTCCTCACCCGCTCTAAACAAAATTGTAGATCGCGTTAGGAACAAAAACGAAGTTACGCCAAATCCCATGAACAATAACCATAAAACCATGTGAATAAGGAATGAATAATCCCATGCCGAACTCAAAGCAACAATTTCAAATGCTAAACATGCAATTGCCATAACAATAGATAAAATTGAAGCCAATTTCATACCTTTATAGGCTTTACTCTTAACAGTATATGATTCGTTAATCTTAACATTTTTTCCAACTCTAAGGTCAATTACATCGGTCTGATAGCCAACAAATGAATCAAACACCCGAAGTTGCTGATTTTTAGATGGAAGTTGGTTAATAGTTTTAACAACTTCTTGGTCAAGCAATTGAATATCGTTTTCAGCACACCTATCAGAGAAAATATTTAGCATTTTAATTCCAAGTTTATATATAAACCTTTTTAAACCAACCCAAAACTTTTTAATGCCAGTATAATGCTTCTTTAAGTAAACAATTTTATTTCCAGCCTTCCATGATGCAATAAATGCTTTCAACACATCTTCATTAAATTCTTCTTTTCCAGAATAAATAATAACTGCATCGTAGTGTTCAGCAGATTTCATAGCAATAGTTATCATTTTGTGCTCATTAACATCATGAATAAACTTAATAGCACGAATATTTTCATAGTCAATAAAATTAGTTCTAATACTACTAAAAAGTTTGTTCATATTGTTATTTAATGCATAAATAACATCAAATTTAACATCACTTGCATCACACGCACTTTTTAATATATCATATTGCTTTTTAACATCAATTTCAGATAAAACTGGAACAATAACTCCTATTTTCAAAATAATCTCCTCAATTTAAAGGTTCTCCACCTAGATTTTGGGTACATTTTCCCAATATAATTGATAATATTTTACTAAAAAAATAATTAATAGTCAAAATAAAAGAGATATTTTTAATTAAATATCTCTCTTATTTTACATATTTTTAAATTAAATTATGCTCTATTAGCACTATCAAACACATTTTCCATTTTATTTTTGATAGTTTCTTGAACCAACTTCATTCCTTCCCCGTTATATTTTCTAATATCAACTTCAGATGGATTTTCAGTTAAATATTTTCTAATTCCGGCTGTAAAGGCAAGTTTTAAATCGCTATCAACATTTATTTTACAAATATTGTGTTTGCAAGCTTGATTCAACATAACTTCAGGAATTCCATTAGCACCTTCAAGCTCTGCTCCGTATTTTTTAGCTAGTTCAATTAAATTTTGAGGAATAGAACTTGCCCCATGCAAAACAAGTGGGAAATTAGGCAATCTTTTTTCAATTTCAGATAGAATATCAAATTGAAGTTTCGCTTCGCCTTTAAATTTATGAGTTCCGTGGCTTGTTCCAATCGCAATTGCAAGGCTATCTATCCCAGTTTTCTTAACAAAATCTTCAGCTTGCTCTGGTGATGTGTAGATATTATGGCTAGCAACAACATCTTCTTCAACACCGGCCAAAACTCCCAATTCAGATTCAACCGTTACATTATGAGCATGAGCATATTCAACAACTTTTTTTGTTAATGCAATATTTTCCTCATATGGCAAACTAGATGCATCAATCATAACATTAGTGAATCCACTATCAACAGCCAATTTGCAATCTTCAAAAGTTTTTCCGTGGTCTAAATTTAAGCAAACTGGCACATTTAAATCACTTGCCAAACTTCTAGCAATCGCAACCAATGTTTTCGCACCAGCATACTTAATTGCTCCAGTTGAACATTGCATAATAACTGGGCTATTGCATTCACTTGCAGTGTTTAAAATACTTTTTGCAATTTCCATATTAACAAAATTAAACGCACCAATTGCATAGTGATTCTTTAACGCATCTTTAAACATTTCTTTACTATTAACTAATTCCATTCTATTCTCCTTTTAAACTCAATATATTTTAAACTATATTTAAATTTCATGCAAATATTATAGATTGATTATAAGAATATTTTTGCAAATAAAACATATCTTTTTAAGATGGCAAAAATTAATAAATTATAAAAAATAGACTTTCTTAAATTCAAGAAAGTCTATTTATGATTGCTTAAGATTAATATATTAAAATATAAAATCTAGGAACAATTGAAGTTAAAATATTAATATCAATAATTTTCAATCAATGATTAATTAATTCAATGCATTAAGCAATATTATCAACCTCATATTTTAATCTTGGTAAGCCATTGTTGTAATTAGCATCTGGCAATTCCCAAGTGTAGGTTGTGTCGGTGTCGTTTTCCTTAAAGTCAAACTTATAAACCGATCCATTATGTGTTGTTGAATAAATTGCACCGCTTGATGTTGAAATTTCAGCCAACATTTCAGCATTAGATTTTCTATAGATTGAATCATATGCACCATCAGCATTGAAATTAGGTAAGTTAACATTAGCCAAACTTAAGTTATCTATATAACCCATTTGGGTACAATTTGTGAATATCGCATCAGATGAATAATATGTATTCAATGTTTCAAGATTTGTTGAATCAGAAGTATTATAACCATAAATCATAGCGCTTAATGGATCAACTCCATTTGTGATATGATTGCTTATATTTGTTAACTGAGTACTCGTATAAGAATTCGAAGCGCAACCACAAATTGCTCCAACATGGTTATATGTTGAATCAGTGTTGTTATAAGAAATACCACTTAAAACTCTAACATTTTCAATGTTTAAATCTCGTACGTAATTTGAACCCCCAAAAGCTCCTCCAATACGGAAATCGTAATATCCGCTCATCAGATTCGAAACATTAACACTTATACCAGAAGTGTAATCGCCATTAGGGTTTGTTCCTTGAACACAATTTACTACATTTGCTTTAGATTGAACTTTACCAATTAAGCCACCTATATATATTACATCTGTAGATGAACCAAAGTTAACATTATTAATAATATTAAATAAAATTTGACCAGTATTGTAACAATTTGCTAATGTTTGTTCCACCTCACTTCCATTGGTCATTGCAACAAGTCCCCCTATCATATTAAAGCCTGTAAAATTACCTTGATTCAAGTTTGTTCCAATAATATTACCAGTGTTATATGAATTTGTTATTTTAGCATATGTTTTACCAACTAATCCTGCGATACAATTTAGTTTATTCCCGAATCCAGAGTTAGTACCACCAAATAATTGAATATCTCCGTTATTTACACATTGATCAAGAGAATAATATACAGAGTTAAATCCTTCACAGCAAATTCCCGCAATATATTCGTATTGTGAATACTTAGCACCCATCAAGTTTCCATTATTTACTAATTTAGAAACATTTATTTTGTCATAGCTCGATATACTATAATTCATACTTACATAACTAACAATTCCAGACAAATACAATTCATCTAGTTGTATATCACCACAATCAATATTTCCATTATTTATCATCTCAGTTATTGTGTATATTTTTTGGTAAGTTTCTCCAATAATTCCAGCAATTTTTACACTTGGACCAGTATCAGAATTATATGCAGTTGAGTTTAAAGTTATATTTCCATTATTAATAAACTTAAGCATGTTTATTTTCTCTTTTCCTGAATTCATTTCTCCAACTATTCCACCAACAGAAGCATCACCTCCCACGCCAAGGCTAGTCTCAATATTTCCAGAATTTTTCAAATTACTGATTGAGATGCTATCAGTTCTAGTTGAATTTGGATCAATATAGTAATATCCAATAACTCCGCCTAATTTTTTAACTGGAGTATTAACTAATATTATATCATGAGTATTTTCTAATGTGTTTATATCACTGGTTAAGTTGGCGTTTAATCTTCCAATAACACCTCCCAATTCATAATCATTCACTTTATAAACATCGCTATGGCGAGTTGTTCCAAACACAGCACCACTATTTTTCATATTATTTAAATCTTTAGATGAAGTTGATTCATCAACATAACCTATAACTCCACCAATATAAGTGTTAATACTTATAGCGTTTTTAAATTCACTTAACACTGAACCGTTGTTATACATTTTAACAAGCGCTCTCGCTCTAGCACCAGCAAATCCAACAACGCCACCAACATAAGCATTGCCATATATTCTATATTCAGCGTTATAATCATCAGGAGATAACATACTTGTAGTTTTATCTAGAAGCACATCACCATTATTGGTTAAATTTAATTCATTTCCATAACTTGAGCTTCCAACCAACTTAGAGATCACACCACCCAAATAAACACTTGGAGCTGGCATCACTTCCTTAGTTGAGTCTGATGTTAATTGATATTTATGTTGATAATTTGAGTTTAACTTAAATTTACTTTGAATCTGAATTGAAATGTTGTTTGTTAGGTTTTGCAATTCGATATTAGAAACACCAACTAATCCGCCCATATGATAATTAGAGCCTATTGGTCTATTATTATAATAATAAGTAATCGCGTTACCATCGCCTTGATAAAGGTTTCCTAAATGTTCGGCATCGGCATAGATAAACATATTAATCATTCCAGCATTTGAATATATGCCCGAAACAGTTGCACCTCTTTCAACCACGCCAACAACGCCACCTAGAATATAGTCATCACCCATAATGTTCTTTGAATCATTTCCAAATGTTAGTGGAAATGCAACGCCCGCTTTATCGTTTGTTGTTTTCACACCACAATTTGTGATTTTTCCATAAACTCTATTAGCGATGAATCCAAACACTTTAATATCGGATTTAACATTTTCACCACTCTTTGTTAGCTTTGCAACCAAATTTTTAACTTCCCCGCGTTCTTCTATTTTATTGAATGGAGCATAGAAGTTATCAATTATTGCAAAGCCACCACCATCATAAACTCCGTTGAAATCAACTGGCGTTAGTTGTTTAGGATTTGATGCGGTGATATCTTGAGTTTGCTTATAGTTTAAAATGAATCCAGTGTTAACAAGTGGAACAAGGTAATTATTCCAATCATTAGCACTTCCAATCCTTATTGGATCGGTTTCAGTTCCTGCACCGTTTGGGCACTCAAACCAGTTTGCATAAACGGTTAAAGTTGTTCCGTTTAAATATCTTTGAAGTAATTGAGGATTAAATGCAATTCCATCGCCCGGTTGAGCAATAATTTCTCCATTTGGAACCAATGTGAATCCCATAAAGATGTTATCCAATTTTGCAACGCTAGTTCTAGGAATTTGAACAACCGAATTCAACTTAATAGTTTTACTCGTTAATTCCACGCTCGAAGTTCCGCCTTGCAAATCAAAATTAACTTGATATTCTTGATCTAGTTCTTGATTTTTGAAATATGCATAACCATCATTTTTATTTGCATCAATTTCCCATAACCCATCAGCATTTGATTCAGAATAGAAATTAAATGTTGAATGGATGTCTGAGATTTTAGATTTAACATATGCAATCAAAGTATCCTTATTTTCAAAGGTTATGCCTTCAGTTGATGCAAGTTTATATTCTGAAGTTGTGTCGTTAACGCCACTATATAAATCTAAATTTTCAAGGTCACTTGATATAACCACATTTGTTAAACTTGTTGGAGTGTTATTGGAGTTACATCCTCCAATAAATGAAGTGTGAGCGTTACCCACGATTTCTGACTCGATAAATCCGTATGGCAAATATGGAAGATCTGAATATAAGTTATGAGCGATATAAACATTACTTACAGTTAGTAATTGTGTGTCTACCGCATATATAATTCCTGTTTGATCATTGATATGAATATCACCAAGAGAATAACAATTATTAATATTGATACTCTTAACTTGCATATAGCCCAATAAACTACCATATGTAAATCCAGCAAGGCTATTAGTGTAGGTGTAAACTTCGTTATTAACATATGAATTAGAAATTGTTATAGAATAATCATCGTTAGCCATGTAGCCAACCAATCCAGCAGAAGTGCCCATTCCTCCAACCGCATTTCTAATATTTCCTAGATTATAACAATCTGAAATCACTAAATCTTTTGTAGCTTCATTAGCACCTAAAAGGCCACCAATTCTTACAAAATAAATAACATCATTTTCAGTTGCAACGCCATATGGTTCAACAACAATATTGCCAGAGTTGCAAGATTTCTCAATAGAAGCCACATCTCTTCCGACCAATCCACCAACACCAACAGAGCACGTACTATAAACATATATAAATGAAGCTTGAAGTCTAACTTCGCCGATGTTTGAAGAATTTGCCACTTGCAATAATTCAGAGCCTAATCCAACTAATCCACCAAGCGCATATTTACTAGTTGTGTTTATGCTTTTCCCACCTTCAGCATAGTATTGCTTATCTTTATCGCAAGATAATATCACATCACCATAGTTGTTTGATTCAATTAATAGAGTGCCTCTATAATTTAATTCACTATCATCTTCAGCACCGCCCACAAAGCCAATTATTCCACCAACATAAACTTGGCTAGTTGTTGATTCACTACCACCTTGAGCGTGAACATTAATTCTGCCATAGTTATTAATCTTAACAGAAATAATTTCATCAGTAGCGAAAGTTGAAGCACTTGCAATTCCGCCAGCCGCTTTAATTCTTATGTTTCCATTAACAGTTATATCTCCGTTGTTTTCACCTTTGAAGTTGCAAGCAATTTCACGAGTTTCTAGAGATAGACCGCTAGCAGTTATATTACCATTTGAAGAAACAATAACATTACCATGATTATATAAGTTCCAATTATAATTTTCACTTCTAAAGATCATTCCACCAACGCCCGAACCATGAGCTTGTATATTATAATATGTTCCATCGCCGTCAATAGATAATGAAGTTATTTCACCATAGTTTACGAAGCTTCCAATGTTTCCATTTCCGATTACATTTGCAAAAACACCCGCAGAGTAGATTGCGACTGAAGTTCCGCTAACCTTTCCGTTATTAACTAATGTTTTATTCAAGTCACTTTCAATCTTAGTTGGATCCAAATTAAAGTGGAAACCTATACAACCAACAACAACATCACTAGATGTATCACTATTTCTTGTTGGTGTTGTATTGCTAAATATAATGTTTCCGTTATTATCACCAGAAGCATAACCATTGTTTATATATACAGACAATCCAGCCACAACACTAGGCATTGTTGTTTGAGTTAAATTGACATTTATATCACCATTATTTTGACAATCAATTATTTTGAAACTTGTTGCAGATATTAATCCAACACTAAATGCATAGCTAATTGGTGTCGTTGCATCTGTTATATTTAAATTCATAAAGTTTTTGGATTTATTGATCGTTCCACCATTAAAAGCACTTAATCCACCAATCATTAATGAATCGTTCAAATCCAAACTACCTAAATCAATGCCACTTGGATTTTTACTTGAAACTTCAATGTTTGGAAGAACCATATTAACATTGCATTCCGCAATATTAACACTATCAATTAATCCAGTGTTAACATAACATAACAAAGCAGTTCCAATATTTTCAACAAAGTTAACAGTGTTTGCTAAAGTTGAGATATTTAAAGTTTTAATTGTTCCAGTGTTTTTAATGATAAGAGGATCATAATCAAATAATGTGATTGTTTTATCGTTACCATTTAAAACTCCATTAAATTTATCAGGCCTAATCATTTTGCTAGTTGAAGTTTCAACAATGTTCTTTCCAATAGTAAAGAACTTGCTTCTATTAGCAAAGATTGGCATCATAATGTTCCATTCTTCAACATTATTGATAATGAATGGATCAGCTTCAGTTCCATTTCCTTGAATGTTGATATAAACCGCATTCAATGTTATTTCATTAATAAATGAATATGTGAATGTTGTTGTTTCACCAACAGCAAGATTAATCAAAGCTTCAATGTTAATATCCATTGCATAGTTATTAACACTAGTAGATAAGTTTCCAATAAATGTTGCATCAGTATCTTTGAAATAATCTAATTTTCCATCTCCATCAACATCCCAACCAGCGAAATATGAATAAGTTCCATCGGTTGTTGTTTTACCAGCATACGATAGAAGAGGATTTCGAGTGTTAGTTAGAACCATTTGAGTTCCAACACTTGCTCCGTTATCTAGGTATTTAAGTTCAATAATGTTTGCATTGTTATCTTGTGTGAAGATATATGGCAATTTCTTATTCAACTCACCTAAAGCATTTAATTCATCTTGAGTGAAGTATTCATTAGTGATATCAGTTATTCCACACACATCTTCGCCATAATAATCAACACCATCTTCATCTTTTCTTGAAGAATCCACTCTTTCAATAGTGAATGTCATTTTCTTTGTGATTTCATTGTTCTTTGGTGTTCCTTTAATAAATGCAGAAACATTAAAGTTATTGAAG
>JBNMHL010000013.1:0-27643 GCA_050872745.1 Clostridiales bacterium
ATAATATTTATAATTTATAATAATAAAAGAAATGTGTTTTAAAATGGCTTAATTGCTCACATTTTCAGTTATTGCATAATTCTACATTTATTTATATAACAAAAAAAATTGCAACCAAACAAATTAAATTTATTTGATTGCAATTGATATTTAAAAATTCTATTTTCTTGAGTTTTTTAATTTTTGAAGAAATGGTGGAATATAAGCATCATCTAATTGAACAACACTAGAAATTTTCTTTTCTTCTTGAGGTTCTTGCATTTCTTCATTATTGCTAACGCTTGTTGAAAACTCATTTTCTTCATCATCAACTTCTTCTTCTAAAAATTTAGAAACAGGTTGAACATTTGTTTTTCTTTCCTCCATTGGCACTTGATTGAATCCAGTTGCTATGATTGTGATTTCAACTTCATCACGCATTTTTTCATCAATTCCACTACCAAAGATTATGTTACAAGATGGATCAACAACTTCCTTTACTAAGTCTGCAGAAGCATAAACTTCATCTAATGTTAGATCTAAACCACCTTTGATATTTAAGATGATTCCAGTTGCACCTTCAATAGTTGTTTCTAATAATGGGCTAGAAACGGCTTGACGAACAGCTTCAATTGTTCTATTCTCGCCTTTGCCCTTTCCCAATCCCATATGAGCAAGCCCTTTATCTTTCATTGTTGTTTTAACATCGGCAAAATCTAGATTAATTAAACTTGGAGTAACAATTAGGTCACTAATGCCTTGAATACCTTGCCTTAAAACATCATCGGCTGTTCTGAAAGCATCAACAATTGGAGTGCCCTTTGGAACAATCTTTAATAATTTTTCGTTTTGGATAATAACTAATGTGTCAACAGATTCTTTTAGTTGAGCAACGCCTCTTTCAGCATTCTCCATTCTTCTTCTACCTTCAAAGCCAAATGGTTTTGTTACAACAGCAATAGTTAAAATTCCCATTTCTTTTGCCATTTTAGCAATAACTGGTGCAGCACCCGTTCCAGTTCCACCACCCATACCAGCTGTGATGAAAACAAGGTCTGTTCCATTTAAAACTTCTTTGATTAAATCTCTACTTTCTTCAGCAGCTTTAGCACCAATGTCTGGATCTGATCCAGCACCTTTTCCGCCTGTTAGCTTTTCACCAATTTGAATTCTATGCTTTGCTCTGCTCATCATTAATGCTTGCTTATCTGTGTTTATAGCCACAAACTCAGCACTATTAATTCCAGCACTAACCATTCTATTAACAGCGTTATTTCCACCGCCACCAACACCAATAACTTTTATATTGCAAACTGGTGTGAAAAACTCTTCTTGAACTCCAAACTCATTATTATTAAACATAATCTTCTCCTATCATATTTTATTTATATTAATTGCCATATCAAGCAACGATACAACGCTAGATAACTCAGGTTTCTCTAATTGCATAGGTTTTGGGCAAACTATTTCAATTTTTTTACCAATCGTTTTATTTAAATAATACTTAATACCCTTTAATAATGCAAGTCCCCCACCCGTTAGATAAATAATATTTGCGTTTATTGGTTTTAATGAAAATGATTTTATAACTTTTTCAATCATCTCTGATATCATATCAATTCTAGCGAGTGCAATATCATTTGCCGTTTTAACTGGAACTTTTGTTAACTTTCCATCAAGCATAATTTCATAATAGTCTATAGCGGTTGGTTTGAGTGTTAAAATTAACTTTCTTTTTAGTTGTTCTGCTTGCAAAAATGGAATGTTTAAAATCTCACTCAAATCACTTGTTATATGCGCTCCACCAAGTGAAAAGCTCTTTAAATCAATTATTCCATCGCCCATTATAGAGCAAACACTCGTTGACACATATCCAACATCAACCAAAACCGCACCTTTATATCTCGTTTGAGTATTAAGTAGATATAAGCCTTCAGCCAGTGTTGAACTCAAATACTCAATATTCTTAAGTCCAAGACTGACAAACACACTATTTAGCATTTGAATAACACGATTCTCAACATATATGAAACTTGTTTTAACCATTAAACTATTCGCTTCCACCCCAACAGGATCAATTAATTTATTATCTCCATCAAGCAAATAATAAATTGGTGATTTATTTATTATAGTATGAGTTTCAGCGTAGTTATTCACTTCATTATCACTGAATAAATTAGCAATAACACTTGGTTTTAGTTTTGTTTTTGATTTGAATGAAATATTAACATCTTGAATAGAGTTAACACAAAATTCAGCGGGAATTCCAACATATAATTTAGTTATTTTATTTTTCATATTCATTTGTGCATTGTTAATAGCCGTTGCAATAGCGTTTTTCAACATTTCAGGTTCTAAAAACTCGCCATCAATATATCCAGCATAATCGCACTCACCAGTTGCAACTATATTGAAATTATCGTTAACATTTTTAGTTCCACAAACAACAGTTATTTTAGATGAACCAAAATCGAGAACTGAAACTAAATCTTTTTGCATAACTCCCCACTTAAATTTTTCTCAAAAATAGTATAAATAACACTTTTAAAAAAGTCAAATTATTTTATGTTAATATTTAGAAAAGAAATAAGCCTAATAAAATTATTAGGCTTTATCATTTTAATCATCGTTTGTGTAACTAACAACACCATTAGAATAAACCGTTATTGTTCCACTAGTTGAACCTAAATCATGTTGATGATTATATGCAGCAATAGCGATATTTAATTTTTCTGCAAGTGATTTTTCTGAATTTCTTATAACAATATCAATTCCAAATTTTGTTTTTAAATTCATAGTTAGTTCATAGTTATCACCAGAACTATCCGATGCTCCAATAGGAATGCTTTTAACTATTGAAACACCTTCAAACAAACCTTTAGCAGTGAATGAATCATAACCAACTCGCTTAAATGCATATGTTAATTCGTTAAGCGGGTTTGTTAGACTTGCATTTTGAAAAAAACTACCTAACGGGAAATCAGTGTCCTTAAAATTTAAAGAAGTTTTAGAAACATCAATTAGTATAGGCTTTTGAGTTTTAGTTAAGCCAAAATAAGTTAACTTATCCATAAACTCCACAACTTTCATATCTTCATCAAGAATAGCATAAACCGAGTTGTTCTCGCTATCTAAAGCTTCAATAGCAAATAAACTTTGCCTTTCGCACACATGAACAACCAACTTATTTGGAAAACTAGTTTCCACACTTATAACTTTTAAATATGGATTTTTTTGCTCTAAATTATTAATAATTTTTGATTTATTAACGAAAAATACACTTTCACCATAAGGCATTTCAATAGTTTTAGAATAATCAACTTCAGGATTTAATTTGTTTGTTGAAGATAACCAATTAATAGAAGAATAACGCACAGTAAAAACAGTGCTACCCAAAACAACAACTAACACAACAAACGCAAGTATTGAAATTAAAACTATTAGTTTTTTATTTTTCATATAATAAAAACTGCCACCCTTGAAGATATAATAACACAAAAAATATATTTATGCTAATAATTTAAAATCGTTTGCGTAGTTTTTTTCAATTTACTCGTTTTTTCGTTTTATTTCCGCACCAAGTTTGCTTAAATCATTTTCAATATTCTTATAGCCCCTATCTATATGATACACATCTTCAACTGTGGTGTAACCTTCAGCGCTTAAACCCGCAATCACAAGCCCCGCTCCACCTCTCAAGTCAGTTGCCACAACATGTGCTCCATATAATTTATTCACGCCACGCACTATTGCAGAGCGATTGTTTATTTCTATATCAGCACCCATTCTTTTAAGCTCAGTAAAAATCTTAAACCTAGTTTCAAACAAATTTTCATTTATCACGCTTGTGCCCTTACTTATAGTTTGAAGTGTTAGAATTTGGTTTTGCAAGTCGGTTGGAAAACCAGGATAAGGTTGAGTTTCTATTTTTGGAATGCTTTTTAACCTATGCTTGCAAGAAATTTGAATACTATTATTTTTTCGTGTTATTTTGCATCCAGCTTGATAAAGTTTTGTGTATAAGGCAACGTTGTGCTCATATGGGCTTCCGATTATATTAATTTCACCACCAGCCATCGCACATGCAGTTGCATAAGTACCAGCGATTATTCTATCTCTAATTGTTTCATATTCACAACCATTTAAATTTTTAACACCATTTATAATTATTGTGCTTGTTCCTGCACCTTTAACATTCCCACCCATCGCGTTAATAAAATTTTGCAAATCAACAATTTCGGGTTCTCTTGCAGAGTTATGAATTATGCTCGTTCCTTTCAAACAAACACAAGCCATCATCAAGTTTTCCGTTGCTCCCACACTTGGAAAATCAAGATGAATCGTTCCCGCTTTCATATTTTCGCCATCGCAGATAATATAACCATGCTTTTCTTCAATTTTAACATTTAATTCTTTCAAACCTTTGATGTGTAAATCAATCGGTCTACTTCCAATATTGCAACCACCAGGGTATGCAACCTTAGCTTTTTTAAATCGAGTTAAAAGAGGACCTAACATAAATATGCTCGAACGAACTTTCTTTGTGTATTCTTCTTTTATAAAGTATCTATTTGCATTTTGTGGATTTATAAAAACATTGCATTCATCGTGTTTTATCTCACACCCCAAATCTTCAAGAATTTTGAGCATATATAAAACATCAACATACAGTGTACATTTACTTAAATAAATTGGCTTTTTTGTTATTATAGAACACGCTAAAATTGGTAAAATAGCATTCTTTGCACCAGCAATCTCTATTTCACCATTAAGCGCCCTTCTACCTTCTATGTATAAAGTTTCCATATTTCTCCTTAATTTTTCCATATGTATATATTTTATTGTATGGAAAAAACACATTTTTGGTGTTTAGCAAACTGATATTTACAACACAAAAAACACGGGAAACATTTCGTTATCCCGTGACAATTAAACTATTAAATTATTAAATTTTTTGAGCGTCTAAAGTGTTTTTATACTTGCTTAGCAGCATATTCTTCAGCTTCCGCAATTTTAGTTTTAATCAATTCTTTATCAACTGTTCCATATTCAAATGAATAATTATTACTAAAAGAACAATTTTCACCATTTGCTAGGACACTAAAATTGACAAATTCATTATTTCTAGTTATTTCAGCTTCAACATAATATGTTTGTTCACTAGAGTTGTCTTGCAAACCAAGGCTCTTTGTTGATTTAAAAGACATACAAACTTTATAATTACCATTAGATAAAACATCTAATGTTACAATTGGAACAATAGTATCCAAATCGAAAAATTTATCAAAATTGTAAACCCCAATTAAACATTCATTATCTTCACCTTGAATTTTAGAGGGATTAGCTTCTTCTTCATAAAATGGATTTTCATCACTATAGATCATTTTTGTGTAATATTGTCTCAAATAATTCTTATTTTCTTTAACAGTATTATACACAACACCTTCTAATTGAGCTCCTGATTTATAATATTCATCATCTGTGCCAATAATATCTATAAGTTCAATATTTTTTAACAACGCAAATTTACCTATTTCATATTCAGAAAATTGTATGGTTGATCTTACATTAGTAATAGTGCCATCATATTCAGATGAATATGCATTTAAAACAACTTTTAAATTGCTCCTACTTTGCATTAACTTTGCTTCGGCTAATTTAAAAATATCCATGGCTTTCTTTTGTTCAACTTGCCTTAAGCTAATAAGCCAATCTTGCTCCGTTCCTTGGAATCCATAATATTTTGCTAGTTCATAAGCAGACATTCCTGTGTCACCTTTTTCACCTTTAATACTTGCTAGCCATTCTTCATATGTTCCTGTGTATCCATTTGTTTGAGCATCTGCATAAACTATTCTCATTTGCTCTTCTGCCGAATTACTCTTTGAGTTATCACAACCTGTTAGCGCAAATCCACCACCTAACACAAGAGCAACTGATGCTAACGCCGTTAATATTTTCCCTTTCTTTTTCATTTTCTTCTCCTTACCTTAATTGTTTTTGTATGAAACGCATATGTTGTTAATGCGTTGCATATCTTATATATGTATTATAACGGAACATTTTGTTCTAAGTCAACAAAATCACAACAAAATGTTCTAAAATAAAAATATGATTAAATTTCCCGAAAAACTGAAAGAATTGAGAATAGAAAAGAATATGTCAAGAAACCAATTGGCAAATCTTTTGTTTGTCAATCCAAGAACAATAAGTTATTGGGAACTTGGTCAAAGAGAGTGCAATTTAGAGCAACTTGTTAAAATTGCGCAAGTTTTCCATGTGTCAACTGACTACTTGCTTGGGCTTGAGGATTGAGAAAACTTAAACCTGAAGAAGTTTCTTTAATAATAATTATGAAAAAAACGCCATATTTAACTGAGCAAGATTGCCCACTAATATGGTGTTTTATTTTTCAACTTACTAAATATCGTTATCCTATAAAAACTAATAATACAAAAGATATTTTAATTACACTTTACTTTTTCTCATTTTTTTAAAATTAAAATCAAATATTTTGTTCTCATTTAATATTTGGCTATGTTCCGACCTTTTCGATATATTGCATAATATTCCAATTGCACCTAAAAAAACAATTAAACTACTACTTCCCGCGCTCATAAATGGAAGTGGAATTCCTGTTGGAGGAATTGAACCTGTTACCACCGCCACATTTATTAGAAGTTGGCAAGCTATAACCGAAGTAATTCCAAATGCCAGATATGTTCCAAAGCGGTCTTTTGCATTCAAGGCAATTTTATATCCAATCACAATAACAACGATGTATATAATTAGCAAGCAAAGTGAACCAACAAATCCTACTTCTTCGCCAATTATTGAAAATATAAAATCACTTTCACTAAATGGCAAAAACAAATACTTTTGCCTACTATTGAATAGTCCTAATCCAAACAACCCACCCGCACCAAGTGAATAGAGAGACTGGATTAATTGAAAGCCCTCGCTTAAGGGATTTGCCCAAGGATTAATGAATGCAATCAATCTATTAAATCGATACGGCTCAATAATGATAAGAATTGGCACTAGTGCTAACGCAGGAACTAATATTAATAGAAAATATCTCATTCTTATTCCACCAACCAAAAGCATCATAAGCATAACCATTCCAACGCAAAGAGTAACACTTAAGTTTGGTTCTAGTAGTATAAGCAAACAGATTGTTCCACCACTAAGTATCACAGGTATTATACCTTTCAGAGTTGCCATTTTTTTATAGTTTAAGCTCATATATGATGCGGCAAAAATAACAAACCCAAATTTCGCAACCTCGCTTGATTGAATAGAGAACCCACCAAAACCAATCCATCTTCTTGCCCCATTCGCATTTATACTAATGAATGGAACAAAAACTAAAACAAGCATAACTATTGAAATACCAAGAACCCACCATCTAAGTTTGATAAATTTTGAATAATTGAATCTGCTGGCAACTATTAAAATTATCACGCCTAAAATAACGCCTATTAGTTGTTTTTTTACAAAGAAAAACGAGTCATTATAATTTACCTTACCATTATATGAACTAGCAGAATAAATAAAGACTAAACCTAATACACTTAGTAAAAGTGCAAGGCAAACAAGGAGAATCCTTGATTTTTTATTACTCATTTTTGACTACCCAATTTTAATATTTTATTTTTGAAAAACTCGCCACGCTCTGAATAACTATTAAACTCATCGAAACTAGCACACGCTGGCGATAGCACCACACTTGATCCACTCCAAGCTATAGCCCAAGCTTTATTTATTGCCTCGTCAAGTGTTGGCAATATATAAGCCTGAATAGATGAATTTTTTATAACAGATTTGTAAACTGCATTTCCACACTCACCAAAGCATAAAATCGTTTTAACATTATTTGGCAAATTTGCTATAAGATTCTTAAAGTTAAACCCCTTGTTTCTGCCACCAAGCATTAGAATAATGTCAGAACCTATAGAATTAACACAAGCCAAAACTGCATGCATATTTGTTGCCTTACTATCGTTTATATATGTAACTCCATTAAACTCACCAACTTTTTCCACTCTTGATTGCAACAATTTAAAGCCTTTAATTGTTTTAATGATACTATTGTCATCTATATTCATAATAACTGAAACTAAAACACAAGCCATAATATCCTCTAAAAACAACTTAGGAAAATCGAATTCAGACAATTTACATAGTACTCTCTTTTGCCTGCTTGTGTTCACAATTATTTGATCATCTTTTAAATAAACACCTTTGCATTCATTGCTTAAACTAAAGTAGTATTTAACACCTTTAATTTTACCTAACCACTCTTTAGTTATTTCATCATCAAAGTTTAGAATGTTAATTGTGTTTTCTGTATTATTTTCAAACAAACGAAATTTTGCTTTTGCATACTTTTTTATGTTACCATATCTATCTAAATGGTCATCTCCAATATTTAATAAAACATTTATGTTTGATTTATATTGATCAATTGTTTCTAATTGAAATGAACTAACCTCACACACAACGCAATTACAATCACTATTATTTAAAGCAATGTCTGTTAGCGGAGTTCCTATATTTCCAGCAACACAAGAGTTATATTTATTTTTTAAAATTTCATTTATCAATGTTACTGTTGTTGTTTTTCCGTTAGTACCAGTAACAGAGATTAAATTTTTATCAATATTTTGATATCCAAACTCCAATTCTCCAATTATCTTAATCACCATTGATTTTGCTAGCTTTAAAGATTTGTTATTTAGTGTTACTCCAGGCGACACTACTATTAAATCAAACAATTTAAGCTCATTCTTTGTTACTTTAGATAAATAATTGCCACCACTTAGTTTTATATTTTCATCATATATTTTGTAATCCACCTTTTGAATCTTTAGCAATTTTTCGATACTTTTTCCACTCTTCCCGTAACCGTAAATCAAAACATTTTTATAATTATCCATACTCACACTCCCATAAATAAAACAACACTCAAAACATTTAAAATAATCGTAACAATAATATAAGCTGAAACAATTTTAGTTTCTTTAAAGCCACACAACTCAAAATGATGATGAAGCGGTGCCATTTTAAACACTCTTTTTTTAGTGATTTTATACCAAACGACTTGTAGTGCCGAACTAAAAACCGTTGCCACAAACACGAATCCGACCACAAATATTAAAAAATACTCTCTAGTGAATGTTAAAATTGAAGCAATTAACCCACCAAGTGCAAGAGAACCTGTGTCACCCATAAATATTTTAGCTGGGTTCGAATTCAAAATCAAAAATGTTAATAATCCACCACACATTGCCCCACATAATATCATAAGATTTTTATATTCATCAATCAAAACGCTAGACTCTCCAACATTTTCAAAGTTAGTTATTAACATTGATATGATTGGAATAAATGAAAATATAACAACAAAGCTAACCCCACCAGCAAGCCCATCAAGCCCATCAGTTAAGTTCACAGAATTTGTTACAGCTAAATAAAAAATAACAATAAATGGAATAATCCAAAAGCCTATATCAAATTTAACATTTGTGAATGGAATTAGTATATCACTCCCAATCAAATTAAATCTATATGCAAAAATAGCAATTATAAGTGCAATTCCAATTTGACCTAGTGCTTTTTGATAAGCTCTAAGCCCCATATTTCGTTTGCACTTAATTTTAATAAAGTCATCTAAAAAGCCAAGTAAACCATAGCTAACACTAACAGCATAGGCCACAATACCCATAATTGAGTTGCTTTTATTGAATATGAAAAAAGTTATGCCCGAACTTATAATAAAAATCAAGCCACCTAAAGTGAGTGTTCCGTTTTTCTCTTTATGATTTTCAACATACTCTAAAACATTTTGCTCACTTTTTAACATCTTAATTATTTTAATAATTAATGGTGATAGTATTAAACTTACAAAAAATCCAACTATGATTGCTATTAATGCTATTTTCAAATTTCACCTAATATTTATCAATTATTTTTCCAACAAACTCAAGTTCATTATAATAAACTAAACTATTATCAACCTTTTGATACTTTTCAGCACCTTTTCCAAGAAGTACTAACGTATCGTTTGTTTTCATTAGTCCCATCGCAAACTCTATCGCTTTTTTTCTATCATAAATTATGTCGATATCCTTAGATGCATTTATTCCCTTTATTATGTCTGAATTTATTAAATTAAAGTCTGTGTTCTTGGGATTATCAGTTGTTATAACAATTCTATCTGAATATAAACTCGCAACCTCTCCCATTTCTTTTCTCTTTTTTGAATCGCTATAACCAACACAACCAAAAAGCGTTATGATTTTTCCTTTTCTCAATTTTTTAATAAGCCCCAAGGTTTTGTCAAAGCCATCTGGAGTGTGTGCAAAATCTACAATAACTTTTCTATTCTTACTCATCTCAAAAACATTAAATCTTCCATCAACTCTATTCATCTTACTTAGAGCCTTCACAATCACATTAGATGGTACTCCTAAATATTTAGCACATGCTATTGCCCCAAGCATGTTGTAAATATTAAAATCACCTACAAGTTTAGATTGCACTTTAAAAATGTCATCTTCAGAATTGCAAATAAAACTACTGCCTTTCATACTTGTTTTTATATCAATTGCAAATGTTGATGCCGGGTTGAATATTCCATAAGTTGTGTACTTAATCTTAGCATCTTTAACAATCTTTCTCCCATATTCATCATCTATGTTAATAACCATAAATTCATTATTTTTAGAATTAACATAGTTCATTTTTACATTTGAATACTCTTCCATCGTTTCAAAAAAATCTAAATGTTCATTAGATATATTTGTAAAAATTGTTGCCACGTTTTGCATTTTATATAACTTTCTTAAATAAATAGCATGTGCACTTGCTTCCATAATAACATATTCAAAACCAAGTAATCTCATTTGATCAAGCGTGTAGTATAGTTCAATTGGATCTGGGGTTGTTAGTTCACTTGGCAATTGCAAATCACCCATATATACTCCATTTGTGCCAATAACACCCACCCTTTTGCCATAATCCTCTAGTATTTTGCATAACACCATACTAGTTGTTGTCTTTCCGTTCGTTCCAACTACCGATACGATTTTTAGATCATTATCAGGATAATCATAAAACACACGTGCAATTTCAGTCATAGCAATCCTTGCATCGTCAACAATAATTTGAGGAACGCTATATTCACTCAAATAATTTTCCGCAACTATAGCTATCGCGCCATTAGATATAGCATCTGAAACAAAATCTTCACCATTAAATTTTTCCCCATGCAAACATATAAAAAGAGCTCCATCTTCACAACATTTTGAATCATGACACAAGAATTCTATTTCCATATCTTTAGCATTTTTAAACTCTTTGTAATTAATTTTACTAATGATTTCTTTTAATTTCATATTTGTTTCCTTATTTCATTTAATATATTTTAATATATTAAGAAATTAACATAAATTAAATTTATTTTAAATAAAGATGTTATTTTTCTCACTCAACAATATTTCTAAATATTATCTTTTAATCAACATTTTTCTTAAATACAACTAATCACATTGTTATAACTATTAATGAATTTAAGTATACTAATTCGTTTGGCGTTATTGATTGCATTTTAACAATATCACCCTCACCTTGAATTTCATATTGTAATCCTAATGACACAATTCTAGCAACGGCTTCCGTTAAACTTAATCCAACCAAATTTGGAACTTCAATGTTTCTCTCCATCTTTTTTAAATCTTCTTCTAAGTTTTCTGGTTCAATCTTTTTATATTTTATAATATCTTCAAAAATTAGTTTCGCATATGGAGTTGCAACAACACTTCCGTAATAATTACCCATACTAGGTTCATCAGCTATAATCAAAACAACATACTCCGGATCATCGGCAGGGAATCCGCCAATAAATGATGCTATATACTTTCCATTAATTCTTCCATTTTCATATTTTTGACTAGTCCCTGTTTTGCCACCAACTCTATAACCTGGGATAAACGTACCTATACCCACATAATGTTTAACAACTTCTTCAAACATAACTTTAATTTTATCACTAGTATCTTTTGAAACGGTTTTATTCTTAATTGTTGGAGTGTTCTCAAAAACGATATTTCCGTTTGATTCTGTAACATTTTTAACAAAATATGGTTGCATCAGGTTTCCACCATTAAGCACACTGCATATTGCAGTTATCTCTTGAAGCGGAGTTACTGCGATTGCTTGCCCAAATCCCATTCTTGCTAAATCAACATTTTTAGCTAAGTTTTTATCCATTAAAATTCCACCACTTTCACCTAAAAAATCAACTCCAAGTAAATTTCCTAAGCCATACTTATCAAAGTATTCATACATTTTATCGTAACCAAGCCTTAAAGCTAAATCACAAAAAACGCAGTTACAGCTATTGCAAAGACCATCAGTTAAATCTTGGCTACCATGACCAATAGACTTCCAGCACTTAATTTTTTCACCATCAACAGTTGTGAAACCCGGGCAATAGAACCCATCACTTAAATGAGCAACGCCATTATCAATAGCCGATGCCATAGTTAAAACCTTAAATGTTGAACCCGGCTCATACACATCAACTATGCTCAAGTTTTTAACATCTTGCATAAGTTTTGAAACATCAGTTCTTGGTGGATCATTCAAATTAAAGCTTGGCTTACTACTCATAGCTAAAATTTCACCAGTTTTCGCATTCATACAAATTGCAGATGCTGTTTTAGGTTTATGATCTGCCACCAATTGATTTAGTGCATTTTCACAAAATGATTGTATATTAACATCAATTGTTAGCTCCACATTACACCCCGAAATACTTGGTACATATGTGGTTAGAGTGTTATCAAGTTTCACCCCTTTAACATCACTTTCATTTAAAACATATCCATTAATTCCAGTTAAATAATTATTATAGTATGCTTCAATTCCCGCTTGTCCGTTATTATCTATCGTTGTGAAACCAAGCACCTGAGTTGCCAAATCACCATATGGATAAAATCTTTTTGTATTTTCGGATAGCAAAACTCCATCAAGTTTTTGTTTAATAATTGCATCCGCAACTTCGCTAGAGATTTGCATTTGAATTAACGACTCACTAACTTTTTTATTATTTATTTTAGTTAACAGCGTGTTAATATCTATATTTAATGCATTATGTAGTGCAAGAGCAACAGCATTTGCGTCTTTAACCATACTTGGTCTAACATACAAATCATAGGTTGTATAACTCGTTGCCATAACAACACCATTTGTGTCTGTTATATCTCCACGCTTTGCATTCAATGGTAAATCTCTATACCACTGCTCACTTGCTTTCGCTTGAAGCCATTTTCCTTTAATAACCTGAACATAGAAAAGCCTAACTGCAATTAATAAAAAAATGAGAGCAATTGCCATAAATATGGCTATAACTCTCTTTTGTAACTTATATATTGAATTGTTATGCAATTTTTTTATCTCCCAAATATAGAACTGATAAAATTGCAAACGCTATCGAACCAATTTGTTGCTCCCTTTAAATCTTTAACATCTTTCAAATCTCCAACTTCCAATGAAATTATTTGATCTGAATCAACACTTGAATATCCAGCATTAGCTAATTCGCTTTCAATTCCAGAATTATTGGTTGCAGTTGACCAATCTTTATATAGGTCATAATATGTTTTTTCTTCGCTTACAATATTATCTTGTAATATATTTATGTCTTTAGAAGTGTTGTTTATTACAAATATATTAAATACCGCTAAAAATAACATAATAGAACATATTAAAGTTGCACCAATTAAAAATAGTTTTTGCTTAAAAGATACGTTTGAAATAGCATTAGAAACAACATTTGTTCTAATAATTGAATTTTCCTTTAAAGCATCTTCAGAAACTGCAACATTTTCGTATGCATCGAAAATATCTTTAATTTTATCTGTGCTATAAGAATTATTAAATTTTTCCATTTCTTTTGAAACAGTTGAATTTGAAACATTGTTAAAAATGCTATTATCTGTTTCACTTAAAACTACTTTGTTATACGCACCCATTTCCATTCTCCCTAAAGAATTTTTTCAACTACTCTTAACTTTGCACTTGAACTTCTTTTATTATCTTCCAACTCCAATTCACTAGCTGTTATTGGTTTTTTTGTTAAATTCTTAACTTCGGCTTTATGATTACAAATACATATTGGTGATGATTTATCACATATGCAATCTGTGCTTCTCAATTTAAACACTGATTTAACGATTCTATCTTCAAGCGAATGGAAAGTAATTACCGCTAACCTACCGCCTATATTTAATGAATCTATCATTTGCATTAAAACATCATATAAGCCTTCTAACTCTTTATTTACTTCTATCCTAATTGCTTGAAAAGTTTTTGTTGAAACACTTCTATTACCAAACTTTTTTGGAACCACTTTTTCAATTATATCAACGAGTTCTTTTGTTGTTGAAATTTCTTTTATTTCCCTTTGCTTTATAATTTCAGCAACTATTTTTTTTGCATAAGGTTCTTCTCCATAGGTGAAAAGTATTTTTTCAAGTTCGGCTTTAGTGTAATTATTGACCACAAACTTAGCCGTTAAACTTTGACTTTGATCCATACGCATATCAAGGTCAGAATCAAACCTATAAGAAAATCCCCTATTTTCGGTGTCTAATTGATAACTGCTAACTCCCAAATCTAGTAAAATTCCATCGACCTTAGTTATTCCTAATTCATTTAAAATTTTCACATAATTTTTAAAGTCATTATGAACTAAAATAAAATTTTCATTTTTACTAAACTTTTCTTTTGCATTTGAAATTGCAACTTGATCTTTATCAATTCCAATTAGCTTTCCAGTGGTCAATCTTTTCAATATTTCAGAGCTATGGCCACCGCCACCAAACGTTCCATCAACATATATTCCGTTTGATTTAATATTAAGTGAATCTAAACACTCGTTAAGCAAAACTGGTGTGTGTTTGAATTCAATCATTAAATATTGAACTCCGAAAGACTTTCCACCATTTCATCAAATGTTTTTCCATCTTCATTGTTATATTCGTTCCAATTTTCTTCGCTCCAAACTTCAATTCTATTGCCCACACCAATGAAAACAACATTCTTTGAAATTTTTGCAAAGTCCTTTAAAGTTGATGGCAAAAGAAATCTTCCTTGAGAATCCTCAGCAACTTCAAAGCTGGAACTAAGTAATGCTCTAATTGGTTTTTGACCACTAACACTAAATGTTGGAACACTAGTAAGTTTGGTTAAAAACTCGCTTTCAAAGAACTCTTTACCAAAAATGAACAAACTATTGTTTATTCCTTTTGTGATAATATATTCTTTAGAAAGAGATGCTTTTAATTTACTTGGTATTCTTAACCTGCTTTTTTCATCAAGCTGGTAGTGATATTCACCAAAAAACATACTTCCTCCAATGACATATATATTATATAATATTTTTTAACCACTTCCAACCATTTTTAACCACAAACAAAAACATTTTTGAATAAAATACAAATATTTTTAATAAATATTCAGACAATTTTCAACAAAAAATAACACCTATTTTCCCTAAAAAATGGAATATATAGGTGCTTTCCTTCCTAATTTACCAATTTAGCACTAGATATTGATATTTGTTGTTTTATTATAAATTTATAACAAACATAAGTTCTAATTGAGTTTTTTGCATTTAATAAATGCATAAAAATAAGTGGTTAGAATTCCCACTAACCACTTAAACCTCACATATTTTAATAAGCCTATTTTTAACCAAATCGCAAGATGTTAAAAAATACTTAATACCATTTTTTTCGAATTTCAATTTTTGTTTTTTATCATAGTTATGAAGATGCCCATAAACCACATAATTAACTTTATGTTCCTCAAACAATTTACTAAGTTCATTTGATTGATATTTATTATTGAATGGCGGATAATGACACATTACAATAACAACATCACCTTCTTCCCTTGTTCTTTCCATCGCATCAAGGGAAAGCCCCATTCTTAACACTTCTCTTTTGTAGATTTTTTCATCTTCATCACTTTTAAATCTTCCATTATCATCAGCACATGCCCAGCCCCTTGAACCACAAATAATAACATTTTCATACTTTATGCAATCATTTTGAAGCGGATAAATTGATTTTGGCATATTAGCTCGCATGTTTGAAATTCCACTCCACCAATAATCATGATTGCCCTTTATCATAACTTTTGTGCCTTTAAAATGAGCTATATATTCCAAATCTGGAATTGCTTGCTCAAATCTCATAGCCCACGAAATATCCCCAGGTATCAAAACAATATCTTTTTTAGTAACTTTCTTCCAACTTCTTTCAATATCTTGCAAGTAATTATCCCAAACGGGCCCAAAAATATTCATAGGTTTTGGGCAATTTGTGCTTAAATGCAAATCACTAATTGCGTAAACTTTCATAAAATCTCCTAATATTATTTTAACAAATTTAATCAGTTTTAGCAAAGAAATTAAAATATGAAAGATATAATTATTGTTTTTATTACCGAAAGTTGAGTTGGGAACATGCACACTAGCGAAACTGATGGTTATTCAAACCATGATCCCACAATTTAATGACCACAAAAACCGCACTTTTTATTATACATTTTAACTCCTTACTATAAATCAGAGATATATCTCCCACAACTATACATTATTTTTGTTAAAATTAAAACAATAAAGTGTAATTATTATGAAATTAGAAGAAGCAATAACAAAAAGAATCTTAAATTTATGCAACACTAATAATATAACACCAAATAAACTAGCTACCATATCTGGCTTACCATCGGCAACAATCAGATGCATATTTTATGGTAAAAGCAAAAATCCTGGAACTAGAACTCTTCTAGATATTTGCCAAGCTTTAAATATAAGTTTATTTGATTTTTTTTAACGATGAAATGTTTAAGTCCCTTGATCTAGAAGGTACATATTAAAATAAGCACCCAAATTCAGGGTGCTTTTTTAATAACACTTGGTTAGTTATTTGCATTAGGGCTTGTAATTGGTTGTTGTGCTGGGAATAATGGTAAATCAAAGAAACCAGTACAAACATCTTGAGAATATTCTTGGCAAGGTGGAATTTGTGCATAACCATATGTTGGTACCAAAATATCTGCCTCCACAACAACTTTTAGAACTAATGTTATGCAACAATCAATTGTGAAAGTATTATCACCAACATAATCGCCATCAGAACACATTGCTGTTCCAAAAGCTTCAATTTGATATGGAACAATTGATGGTTGTGGTATGTATAGAACAACATCATTATTTATTGTTATAACCCCAGTTGCAACACCTGCGGTTCCGTTAGCATCAACATAATTAATATTAATTGGCAGATTTGCTGTTGCTGTTACTCTTGCAAAGCATGGTTTATCTTGGAATCTATCAACAACCACATTTGACAATGTGATACCAGAGTTTCCAGATGAGCAACCTGTGAATGTTAGTGGGAATGTTGGGTTGGCTGGAGTGTATGATTGAACAGCAACACTCACACCCCTTTCCTGAATATTTCTTAAGCACGCATCAAAAACTTTTTTTGTTTGAATAACCGCCTTTTCGCATAACCCGTTGATTGGGTTACCTAAAATTGGTCCCGGCATATTTCCTTGCCTACTACCAGAAAAAAATGACATACTCTTTAATTACCTCCTTACTTAATAGGCGTGTATATTAGAGTGTATGTCATTTCAAATTAAAATGTTAAAAATCTTATAGATCAAAGTCATCATAATCAAAACTATCATCATTTAAGTGGTTATTTCTTTCTTTTAAATCACCACTAACCCAAGCATCGTAACCATCATAATCTCTCAAAAAATCAGGCATTGAATTTTCAGCATTTTCATTTTTTCTAGGAGATACTATATCACTTTTAGATGCCTCTTTTTCTAGGTTAACACCATCAAAATTATTTTTAATCATTTCATCATATGCTGGATCATTTTTACCGCTTTCAATCAAATATTTAATGTAATCTGGAACTTTACTCATATTTCTCACCCACCTTTTATTTTCTATAATTATATCATGTTTATTAAGTTTGTCAAGATGCAAATTTAATTCTTTTTGAAATTATATTTAATTCACAATCACATTAAATGTTTTTAAATCATTTACTATGCAATTATGGTTTTAACGCTTAATTTAGGGAATTGGCGGTTTGCCCCAAGGCATCACTAAGTGATGCCTTATTAGGCAAGCGAATGCTTGCCTGTGCAACTATCGTTGCACTGCAAACCGCCCTACCGCCTATTTTTAATCTCATTAAAAAAACTTTATCGATTTAATACTCGATAAAGTTTTTTATTTAAGCAGAAATTATATCCTCAGATTTTTTATCCTTACTCTCATCACATTTTGTTGCTTGCAAAGCAGGCTTTCTAATTCTTTTTGGCTTTTCATTGCTTTTAATGCAACCAGCTCCAACGATTATTTTTTCAATTCGTTTATCACTTGGCGCCTTAAACATAACATCAAGCATACAATTTTCCAAAATAGTTCTAAGCCCTCTTGCACCAGTTTTGAGTTCAATAGCTTTTTTAGCAACAGCTTTAATTGCATCTTGAGAAAATTGCAAATCAACACCATCTATTTTAAACATTGTTTGATACTGCTTGATAATTGCATTTTTTGGCTTAACCATAATATCAGTTAATGCCTTTTCATCAAGAGCATTTAACCCCACAACAATAGGCAATCTACCAACAAACTCTGGTATTAATCCATATTTTATCAAATCTTGAGGTTGAATTTTATTAATTAGACTAACTGTGTCAATCTCATCTTCTGTTTTAATATCTGCATTAAAACCTAATGATGTTTTATTGATTCTCTTTTCAATAATATCATTTAATCCAACAAACGCCCCACCACAAATAAACAAAATATTTGTTGTGTCTATTTGAATTAGTTCTTGGTGTGGGTGCTTTCTGCCACCTTGAGGTGGAACAGATGCCATAGTACTTTCTATAATCTTTAAAAGTGCTTGTTGAACCCCTTCACCACTAACATCTCTTGTTATGCTTCTATTTTCACTTTTTCTTGTAATTTTATCTATTTCATCAATATACACAATTCCATATTGTGCTTTTTTAATATCATAATTTGCATTTTGAATTAATTTTAGCAAAATATTTTCAACATCTTCCCCAACATAACCAGCTTCAGTTAATGTTGTGGCATCTGCTGTTGCAAACGGAACTTTTAGAAGTTTTGCAAGGGTTTTGGCCATCATTGTCTTTCCAGTTCCAGTTGGACCTATCAACAACACATTGCTTTTATCAATATCAATATTATCAACACTATTTTTATCTTTGCCGTTTTTTCTTTTAGCTTCAATGTTATAATTTATTCTTTTATAGTGATTATAAACTGAAACTGAAAGAACTCTTTTGGCTTCATCTTGCCCAACAATATATTCATCAAGCATTTCTTTTAATTTTTCAGGCGTTGGCAAATCAATTAGCATATCATCATTTGGTTTAACATCTTCTGATAACATTTCCTTACAAATATCAACACACTCTTCACAAATAAAAGTGTTTCCATCAGGGCTCGAAATCATTTTTTTTGTATCTTGCTGACTTCTTCCACAAAACGAACAATACATTTCAATTTTAGCCATACTATCTCCAAATTATTATTTATTTTATTATGTTCAAATTATTTATCTATAAACAAAATTGCTTCAAATTGTTATAGTTTACTTAATAAAAGTTGGTTGCAGATATTAATATATGCATCCAACTTTTATCTTTATTTTGCTTTAGAAGTTCTTTTATCAATAACCTTATCAACTAAACCATATTCTTTAGCTTCAATAGCACTCATAAAGTAATCTCTATCAACATCTGTTTCAATTTTACTTAGCGGTTGACCAGTATTTTCACTTAAAATTCTATTTAAGTTTTCTTTTGTTTTCATAATGTGCTTTGCGGTTATATAAACATCTGTTGCTTGCCCTTGTGCGCCACCAAGTGGTTGATGAATCATTACTTCACTATTTGGAAGAGCATATCTTTTTCCCTTAGTGCCACTTGCAAGAAGGAACGCACCCATTGATGCAGCAAGCCCAACGCAAATAGTTGAAACATCACACTTAATATATTGAATAGTATCATAAATTGCCATACCAGCAGTAACACTACCTCCTGGACTATTTATATAAATACAAATATCTTTATTAGGATTTTTTGCTTCCAAATATATAAGTTCAGCCACAACTGTGTTTGCAGTTGCATCTGTGATTTCACCAGATATAAAAATTATTCTATCTTCAAGTAATCTACTATAAATATCATAACTTCTTTCCCCAGTGCTTGTTTGGTCAACGACCATAGGAATTAACATATTCATTCAATCTCCAAAAAACTTATTTATTGTTTTCAACTAAAAAGTTTAACAACTTATTCATAAGTATATCATTTTTAATGTAATTTATTCTTTGTTCACTTAAAGTTTTTTTGTAGTCTGCAATAGTTTTTTTAGCAGTTTTTGCCATTTCTTTTATTTTTTCATTATATTCTTCAGTTGTTACATCAAGTTTCTCATTTTTAATGATCTCTTGCAATGCTAAACGAACTTTAACTGATTTTTCAGCCTCTGCATACCTTTGTTTTCTAATAGCCTCAACTGTTGTGTTTAAGTATTTAGCATAGTCTTCAAGCTTTAACCCTTGATACATTAAACGATATTCCATATCTTTCATTAAACTATCAAGTTCGTGCTCTATCATACATTTAGGAATTTCAACTTTCATTCCTTTCACAATTTCATCGATAATTTTATTTTCTTGAGCAATTTTTGCTTCTTCTTCGGCTTTTTCAACTAAAGTTTCTTTAATATGCTTTTTGTATTCTTCTAAACTTGCAAATTCACTAACATCGCTAGCAAATGCATCATCTAATTTTGGAAGTTCTTTTTTCTTAACTGAATTAACTTTAACTTTGAAAACAGCAGGTTTCCCAGCAAGAGTATCAACATGATATTCTTTAGGGAAAGTAACATTAACATCTTTTTCATCCCCTGTTTTTAAGCCAATTAATTGATCTTCAAAGGTATCGATAAAGCTCTTGCTTCCGATTTCAAGATCGTAACCTTCAGCAGTTCCACCATCAAAAACTTTTCCTTCAATTGAGCCTGAGAAATCAATATTTGCAATATGACCTTTTTTGATTTCGCTTCCTTCTTCAACTTCAACCAATCTTGAGTTTTGTTCACGGACTTTCTTTAATTCTGCATCAACATCTTTATCTGTTATTTCTTTAACTTCTTTTTTGATATTTAAACCTTTATATTTTTCAAGTTGAACTTCTGGTCTAACTGGAACTTGCGCCACGATAACAACATTTTTATCATCTAAAGATTTAAGGCTTAAAGATGGAGCATCAACTGGTTCTAAATCTTTTTCTTTCTTTAGAATAGATTCATAATTATTATAAAAACTTTCGGTTAAAGCGTCTTCAAAGAAAACACTGCCACCATATAATTTTTCAATCATTTTTCTTGGAGCGTGACCTTGCCTAAAGCCTTCAACTTTATATTTACCTTTATTTCTTTGATAAGAACAATCTAATTCTTTTTCCCATTCTTCTTTATTCAATGTGATCTCAATTTCAACATTACTATGTTCTAGTTTTTTAATAGTATATTTCATAATTTCTCCTTAAATATTAAAAAATCGATTGATTATATCACACAAAACTAAAAAAAGCAACTTTCAATGACACAAATAGGCCATAAAAAAAGAATATTTTTAAAATTAAATATTCCTTCATAAATTTATACTATATTTTTAAATAAAATATATCTGAATTTAATCATTTATAACTTTTTTAAGTGTTACTATTTCGCTCAAAAAACTCTTTTCCATACTTATATAAATATTAAACTAATATGTACATTAAACAAACATTAAATGCCAAAAACTCACACAAATCTAATAATTGCAGAGTATAGCAACGCAAGCGACAATAATAGGAAACAAATACCTCCAATTATATATGACCTTTTCATTGGAGTTGGCACAAACTCATCGGTTTCATTTTCATTGAAAAACTTGTTGTAGTTCACCACTTTTTTCTTTGAAAGTTTAAAAAATTTAATTCCAAGCAAAAAAAACTCAGCTGCCAAAACGAACACAGATATCCTCAAGCACACTTGTATGAAATTACTTAGCACAACAAGAACTAAGAATAAAACACCCATTGCCACCAAAACGATATTAAATTTACTTTTAAAAAATAATTTAAAGAACTCTTTTACTTTTTCCATTTTAATAAAAATAGATGCAATTTTAATTTGTAACTAAATATATGTTACATTTTTGCATCTATTAAGCTATTCTTTTTTTCTAAATTAATTTATAAACATTATAATTCTAGTAACCTTTAATAACATAAAAAACAATTATTAAAACAAGTGCTATAAGCCAAACTAATAAAAACCAAAAATTTCTTTTGCTTTTTGCATAATAGAATGCAGAAATTGTTACTAACACATAAGCAATAATATTTGCAATCAAACCCAAAGCTCGAGTAACATCACCCTCTTTAAAAATTGCTTTTAATATCAACGCTACACCAATCAAAATCATACCACAGTAAGCTAAAAAATTAATAAATCCTTTCCAATTAACACTGTTGTTAGACATTTTAAAACTCCTTTAATATATTTTTAGTTTAACATACTCAAAAAAATATGTAAATTGATATTTATAATTTAATATGCATTTTAAATGTTAAAATTCAAAATAGAATTAAAAAAACTAATTTTCCCTTAAAACTTTTAATACTTTTTCAAAATAATCTGGCAACTCACACTCAAACACCATTCTCTCGTTTTTTGTTGGGTGAGTAAACTCAATTTTATATGCGTGGAGCAATTGCCCATTTAAATTAAACTTACACTTTTTAGGGTTATATAAATCATCACCTACTATTGGATGATGTATATATTGAGCATGAACTCTAATTTGATGAGTTCTACCAGTAAGCAATTCAAACTCCATAAAAGTGTTACTTTCAAATTGTTCTAGCACTTTATATTTGGTTATTGCAACCTTACCATTTGGTTCTTTCAAAACGGCCTGCTTTAGCCTATTTTTAGGATCCCTTCCGATTCTAGTTTGAATCATTCCATCTTCCTTAACAATGCCTTCAACAATCGCCTTATAGAATCTCTTACATTCTTTTGTTTGAAGCTGTTTACTTAGCGAAATATGCGCCTTATCGTTTTTAGCAACAAGTAATAAACCCGATGTGTTTTTATCTAATCTATGAACAATTCCCGGCCTTAAAACACCATTAATCCCGCTCAAATTTTTGATATGATAAAGCAATGCATTCACAAGTGTTCCTGTGTAATTAGATATTGCTGGGTGAACAACCATTCCTTGCGGTTTATTAATAACTAATAAATCATCATCTTCGTAAACAATGTTTAATTTAATATCTTCAGGTTGAATCTCGCTTGAAACTGGATCAGGCAGTTCCAAACATACAACATCATTTATTTTGAGCGAATAACCCGCCTTAACCTTTTTATCATTTACCAAAACTTTCCCATCGTCAATAAGGATTTTAAGCCCAGACCTTGTTTTTTCAGGGTTTTCATCACTAAGAAAACTATCAAGTCTCTCCCCCACATTTTCACTTTCAATCACATATATCTTTTTTTCCATACAAAAACCTTTTACTTAGATTCTTTTTTGTTTATTTGAGTCTTGTCATCTTTTTTAGGCTTAAATATTGAAATCAATAAATGAACAACTATAAAAACAAATCCAACGCAAATGCACGCATCAGCAAAGTTAAAGATGAACGGAAAGAAACTAAAAGCAAAGAAATCCCTAACAAATTTCAAAACAATTCTATCATATAAATTACCAATGGCTCCACCAATAATTAGCGAAAAACCAATTGAATACCACACTTTTTTCTCTTTTGTAAATATATCATACGCCACAAACACACATAAAAATATTATTGGTAGAATTAGTGATGCAACTTTACTACCCTTAAATAAACCAAAAGAAATACCTGTGTTTTTAAGATATTCTAACGAAAAAATATTTGGAAGCACTTTTATAACATCGCCACCATTATCAAAATGCTTTTGCAAAACAAACTTAGATATTAAGTCCATAGCAACAAAAACAATTATTAAAACACCTTTTAAAATCCAACTTTTTGCGTAACTTTTCATATGTTATATAATACTATAACTTTTAAAATAAAACAAATTTAATTGTATATTATGTTAAAAAAATTGTTAAAAAAACGGGAAGCTATTTGCTAAAGCAAATGTGTTTGCGAGAATCGCAAACACCAGTGCGGTTAGCACTGGCTTCCCTTCCCTTTATTTCATTTCACTAAGCATTACAACAAATTCCAACATAGAATATCTAACACTTGCATTTGGTTTATCAGAAACTAATAGAGTATTTGTTAAATTATTTAGAACCTTTTCCATTTTTAAAAATTTTTCATAAATACTTGATAAATTCGAATTTGAATTAGCAAGCACTAATGTTTCTATCTTTTTCGACTCCACAACTATATTAGAATCCAAAGAATTAACCTTATTAGCAAGAATTATATTGCTTATATCACCTTTGTCTAAAAGCATAACATTTGCGTATAATTCATCAATTGTGTTCACTAAAACTTTAGTGGCATCATAAATAATACTTGAATCATTTCCAAATTTAGAATAAAACTTTTTGTTTAAGTCAATATTTATTTTGAAAACACTTAATTCGTATGTCATTCCATTATAATTATACTTTTTGTTGCTATCAATAACAGAATTCGCATCACTTTCATTTAAATATATAGCACCTAAAACATTATATTTGTTTTCATATTTCAATATATAACCACCAGCACCTATTGAAAGCAAGTTATTTGCAGTAGTTCTAGCATCTTCCATATTATCATATTTACCAAAACAAATAGCATAATATGATCTATTTATCGACTTATTTTTCTTTAATGAAAAAACACTTCCCGTTACCGAAACTGTGTTGCTAAAAATAACTGATAAAAAATAAGTCCCACACACAAACGCACCTAAAATTAAAAAAATTCCTAACGCTTTTAAACCCCTAAATTTAGCCCTTTTAACAAACTTTATATCTTCATAATAAATTTTTTTTGACATACAAACTTGATATTTCACCTTTTCTAAATTTATACTATTATTGTTTAATTAATATGATTAAAAAGGAGTAAAAATGAAACTAAAACCATTACTTGACAGAGTTGTTTTGAAAGCAACAAAACTAGAAGAAGAAAAGGTTTCATCGATTATAACTGAAATTGATGAAAACAAATCCGATATTGGCGAAGTGATTGAACTAGGCACTGGTGGAAAAATTGATAATGAGGAAATTAAATTTCAAGTTAAAGTAGGAGATAAGGTTCTATATAATAAATTTGCAACCAGCGAATTTACCTATAAAAAAGATACTTATATCTTACTAAAGCAAGTTGATATCATTGCCATTATAGAGAATTGACAACTATAAATATCGCTTAATTAAAACATTAAATTCAAATTGCATAGTATAAAGGAGAAATAAAAAAGTAATGAGTAAAGATATTATACTTGGCTTTGATGCCATTAAAAGTTTGGAAAAAGGTGTTGATAAACTAGCCAACGCAGTTAAGTTAACTCTTGGGCCTAAAGGAAGAAATGTGGTGCTTGAAAGAAAGTATTCCACACCCCTAATCACTAATGATGGAGTTACAATTGCAAAAGAAATTGAACTGGAAAATCCATATGAAAACTTAGGAGCAAGCTTAATAAAAGAAGTAAGCATAAAAACAAACGATGTGGCTGGCGATGGAACAACAACAGCATGCGTTCTAGCTCAAAAAATATTACACGAAGGCATTAAAAACACTTCAGCAGGAGCTAATCAAATTTTATTAAAAAACGGAATAAAGAAAGCTATAAATTGTGTTTGCGAAACATTAAGCAAAATAAGCATTCCAATAAATAGCGAAAAGGAAATTGAACAAGTTGCAAGCATAAGTGCGCAAGATAAAGAAATAGGTGTTTTAATAAGAACCGCATTTGAAAAAGTGGGTAAGTTAGGCGTTATCACCGTTGAAGATGGAAAGAGTTTACATACAGAATTAAGCATAACGAAAGGCTTAAAATTTGATAAAGGGTTTGTTTCGCCATACATGATAACAAACCAAGAAAAAATGTGCGCAGAATTTAAAGATGCATACATTTTGATTGTTGAAAATAAAATTAATTCAATTCAAGAAATATTACACATACTAGAAGAAGTTGCAACTAAACCTAATCCTCTAGTTATCATTGCTGATGATTTTGAAACTGAAGTTATAAACGCACTTGTTGTTAATAAATTGAGAGGTGCATTAAACGTTTGTGCCGTTAAATCCCCTGCTTTTGCAGACAAAAGAAAGGCAATTTTAGAAGATATTGCTATCTTAACAAATGCAACTGTTATAACAAACGACATCGGTCTAAAATTAAGCGATGCCAACCTAACACATTTGGGGTTAGCAAGCTCAGTTAACATTAATAAAGATTCAACCGTGATATCTGGCGGTTATGCAAGTGAAGAAAAAATAAATAATAGAGTAACTGAAATTCAAGCACAACTTAATAACTCATCAACTGATTTCGATCAATCGATGTTAAAAGAAAGAATTGCAAAGCTAACGAGTGGAATTGCAACTATTAGTGTTGGTTCAGCCACAGAAGTAGAAATGCAAGAAAAAAAATTGAGAATAGAAGATGCAATTAGTGCCACTAAAAGTGCAATCGATGAAGGCATTGTTGCTGGTGGCGGAGTTGCCCTTATCAACTGCATTAAACCTTTGCAAAACTACATTAAAAAACTTAAAGGCGATGAAAAAACAGGTGCTGAAATAGTTTTAAGAAGTCTAACAGCACCTATTGAAATAATTGTTGAAAACTGCGGACTTGAAAGTGGAGTTGTTATAAATAAAATACTAAAAAACAAGTCTAACACATTTGGTTATGATGCTTTAAATAATAAATTCGTTGATATGATTAAATGCGGAATAATTGATCCTAAAAAAGTAACTCGCACTGCTCTTGAAAATGCAGGAAGTGTTGCAAGCACAATGCTCACAACCGAATGCCTAGTGTGTGACACAGCAAGTAAAGAATAGAAAACACAACTCTATTTCAAAAAAAATCATAGACTCAATGAAGTGACACCTACGGGGTTCACTTCACAATTCTATGATTTTTTTCTTATATAAAAGTTTTATTTTTTAATTAACTTGTTTCAACAATAACTGGAATAATAACAGGTTTTCTTTTTAGGGTTTTAAAGAAATAAGTCATTAAACTTTTTCTTATTGATGCTTTAATTGTTGCCCAATCTTTAGATTTAAAATCTAATTCAACAATTGTGTTTATTAAAAGTGTTTTTGCATCTTCCAAAATATCGTTATTTGCATCATTTGAATACATAAATCCACGAGTGATAATGTCTGGCTTGCTTGTTAGTGTGGCTGTTTTTGATGAAATTGTTAAAATAACAATACAAATTCCTTCGCTAGCAAGTTGCATTCTATCTCTTTGAACAACGCCATTAGCTTCACTAATATCCATACCATCAATAAG